>JAZDIV010000070.1:0-22837 GCA_043804695.1 PVC group bacterium
GGCGGCCGGGATGGTGCGGGAGACCTCCGACCTCTTCCGTCTCGGGGACGAAACCTATGATCTCCGCTATGCCGCACTTACCGATCATCTGCAAGAGGTCGTCCGGTGTTTCGACGCCGTCATCCATACCGCCGCCCGATCCAGCGACTGGGGAGACTACGATAGTTTTTACCGGGCCAACGTGGAGGGGACGGTCAACCTGCTCCGGGCTTCAGTCGCGGGGGGTGTTCGGCGGTTCATCCACTTCAGCTCCACCGTCATCTACGGCTTCGGAGGGAATCGCCTGACCGGCGAGGATCATCCCCCGGCGCCGTTCAACCATCCCTATTGTCTGACCAAGGCGGAAGCGGAAGAAGAATGCCTCCGCTTCCGGGACCGGATTCATCTGGTTATCCTCCGGCCGTCCAATGTCTTCGGCCCCAGCGACCTGACCACTACCTACCCGTTGCTTACCGCCCTGCGCAAAGGCATGCCTGCCTTCCCGGCCGGGGGCAGATATCTCACCTCTCCCTGCTATGTCGACAACCTAGTCGCCGCGACCGTGCTGGCTCTCGGTGCCGGATGCCCATCCGGAGAGGCGTTCAATATCTCCGACGGCGGCGATTTGACCTGGAAGGAATTCCTGGGCCTCTTCGCAGCGGAACTGGGGGTCAAACCTCCCCGGGTCGCCCTTCCGACTGGACTGCTTTTTCCGGCGGCGGCCTTGCTTGAAAAGCTGTATGTGTGCTGCGGCTCCTCCCGCCCGCCGCTCATCACCCCCTACCGGATCGCCCAAGTGGCGGCTGATTACAGCTTCAGTATTGAGAAAGCACGGAAGATGCTGGGGTATCAGCCGCCGGTTACGACGGAGGAGGGGGTGAGGCGGAGTGTTGAGTGGTACGGGGCATACAGTGATCGGTAAACAGTAATCAGTAATCGGAGATCGGTAATCAGTGGTACTTCGCCGCGCCGGGGTCTGCTGATCACCGATTACTGATTACTTTTCCTTTCTCACTCTCCCCAGCAGACACTGAGCGGTCCGCTGCCAAAGCAGAACCAGGGATTTCTCCACCACCGGTAACTGGGATAGTAGTAAGGATATGGTCTGGGGGGGCCCCAGCAGTTCCAGTAGGGTCGAGGCGGTGGACACGGCCGGGGAGGGGGACAACGGTACTGCGGATAGTTGCAGTAGGTACGGGATCCCCCTGAGTAATGTCCGCCCCGCGCCAGCGCGGTTCCCGTCGCGATGAAAGACAAAACTATGATTCCCACGATCAGCTTTTTCATCTCTCCTCCCTCCTTTTTGCCACTAAGGCACCAAGACACCAAGGAAAATAAAAAGGCAGATGTTTTATCCTTCTTTATTTTGTCTTATGCCGTTTGTTTTGTTGATTGCGTTGGGATTTCGAATCACCAACTTAGACGGGAGGCATCCGCGGTTATTCAATAGAAAAGGGGAATCTATTCAAATGCCCCTCTTTCCCTAAACCAATGGTCAGATTCTTACGATTTATAGATAATAAAAGATGAGGAGCGCCGAACATCGGCGCTCCTCATTTTTTATTATGCCGGAGGTGGGACTCGAACCCACACGAGGTGTAAGCCTCACGGGATTTTGAGTCCCGCGTGTCTGCCAGTTTCACCACTCCGGCTTATTTTTCTTCGCCCTTCTTTCCGGGAAAGAAGGGCGAAGAAAAATAGTATAAAAGCATACAAACATGAAAAGGGAAAAATAGCTTTTTTAGTTTTTCTTGGTGTCTTCGTGTCTTGGTGGCGAAAATAGGGCCGCAGCGGAATTAATTTGTAAAGCTGCTGATGGCGACTTCCCGGTCTTCGAAGGTCTCGAAGAGGTTGAGGAATCCGCTCACCTCGAAGACCTCCCGGGGCTCGCTTCCCAGACGAAGAAGTTTCACGTTTCCGCCGCCGGCCCGGGCTTTTTTCTGGATTTTTAGAAGCGCCGCCAGGGTGGAGCTATCGAGGTACTTCAGGTTTTCCATGTCGAGCAGGATGTTCGTCTGTCCCCGGGCCAGGTAGGCCTCCATGATTTTCCCCAGCTCCCCGGATGTATAGACATCGGCCTGTCCGCTGACGGTTACAACGACTACGCCGTTTTCTTCCGCCAGTTCGCAGGTCAGCTTCCCGATCATGCCGATAAATTCTCGTTTCATGATAATTTTTCTCCGAAAAATTATGTTGAATGTTCGGTTTTCCCAGCGAAGCCAACTTTAGGCACTTCAAACTTTAGGCACTTTAGGCACTTCTTTTGTTCGACGTTGAACGTTCATTTTTTTTGCCACTGCCCACTGCCTACTCCCCACTGCCTATTTCAGCAATTCCCGGCAGATTCCCTGATAGCCGAGAAGGATCTCCTTCAGGTCATCAATCGCTACCGATTCGTTAACCGTGTGAGCCTGATCCTCGTTTCCCGGGCCGTAACCGATGATGGAGGGATTTTTACCGGGGAAGAGCTGGCGATAGGGGATGACCGCGCTCCCGTCGGTGCAGAACGAGTAATGGCCCAGTTCCGGCCGTTTCCCGAGGGCATTCTCCACCCCCCGGAGAGCCTTTTGCACCAGGTCACTTTCCGGTTCGGTCTTCCAGGCGGGGGCGAACTTATCCTGCTTGATGGCGACCCCGGTCCAGGTCCGGGCTTCCTCGGAGGCGAACTCGATAGCGGGATCCCGGAATTTAGGGTAGTGATTCCGGCCGTTCATGACCACGGACTCTATATTGCTCCGGACCAGCCCCAGGACCGACTCCCGGGTGTCCTCCACCAGGGTTCGGATATCGTAGGTTATCTCCACCTGCTTGGGCACGGTGGAGTTCCCGCCCCGGCCGTCCAGGCCGCCGCCCCCGCCGACCGGGATCTTGATGTCCGTGGGGACGATGTTTCTCTTCCCGAGAACCTGGTCCACATCGGACCGGTACCAGCGGTGAAAGGCGTCGATGATGTACGCGCTCTGTTCAATCGCGTTAATCACCTTCCTCCCGGTGGAGGCGTGCTGTGCCTCACCGAAGGAGGTGATGGCAATCTCCGCCCGGCCCCGCTGGCCGATGCTGATCGCCCCTCCCGATGCCTCCCCGACGATGATGTAATCGGGATGGATCAGCTTCAGGGCCTCGAGGAAGCAGACTCCCTCGAAGAGTTCCTCCACCACCGTCCCCACCACCACGATCCTGCCGCTGTATCCCCCGGGCTCGCGCAGAACCGCGCCCGCCGCGGAGAGCATGCAGACCAGGGCGGACTTCATGTCCGCTGCGCCCCGGCCGAAGAGACGTCCATCCCGGATTGCCCCCGTCCAGGGACGGGTCTCCGGCGCCCAGCTGGCCGGGTCGGCATTGATGGTGTCGGTATGTCCGGTCAGGACAATGACCGGACCCTCGCCCGAGCCGATAATTCCTTCCACGATCAGGTTGCCCATCCGGTCGGTCCCGATCCGGTTGAAACCGAGCCGTGAGGCCACCCGCATCAGGTATTTCACCGCCTGTTCTTCCCGGCCGGAGAGGCTGTGGATGCTGATCAGCTCCTGGATGGTGCTCAGGACCTTGCCGAAAATGCGTTGGTCGACGATTGCCTTCGATGTGATCATCAGATAATTCCTTTTTAAAATATTGATGGAGTAATGGAGTATTGGAATGATGGAGAGATGGAATGACACCCGGCCCGGGATACCAACACTCAAGAACAAATTCTGCGAAATAAGAAGTTAAGTATTCATGTTCTGGATTACTTCTATAGTACGCAACCAGTTTATTCAATGATATTTATTTTAGATGCTCATTCCTTGACATCGGGTACTTGAGCCGTTAGTCTGTTATGAGAGTCCGCATAATTAAAATATTCAGCTCCGGTGGAGCGGGATATAAATTTGCGCGGCAAATTTATATGGAGGAAATCGTATGAGAAAGAAGATATTCATCATCCACGGAAAGGGTGTCAACCGGGGGATCGGTAAAGAGGGCGGCGGCGATCTTGACACCGTCTCTTCCAGCGCTTTCTACATGGTCTGGGCGCAAAACGCGCTCAAGGAGGAGCTGGGAAGGGACCCGGTTTACGGTCAGGATTTCGAGTTTGATTTTATCAATTACTCCGAGGGAATCAGTCACCTGGCGGTGCACTCCGGGTGCGATATCTATCTCCCCGATTTCCCGATCGACGCTCTCACCACCCGGATGAAGATGCTGGTCATGGAAGAGGAAGAATCGATCGATCTTATCAACCGGTTCACGCGGGAGATCAACGACTTCAAGCTCTGGATCATCCGGAATGCCGACCGGGTCGGCGACGACCTGAAAAACATCTTCAACAACACCTTCAAGCAGATCCCCAAGGTTCTGGAGCATCAGGAACGGGCCGCCCTTCTCGCCGCCCTCGATATCCTGAAGGTAATCCGCCACGTCACGGCACTCGAAGTCGACTGTTCGGATGGTGCGGACCAGGAGACTGCAACCTTTTTGGCCGGGTATCTGAAAGGAATGGTCACGAACCTGACCGGGAATAAGCTGAGGGGTTTGAAGGACTCTCTGAAGGGACCTTTGAGCAACTCGTCCAAGGAGAACATGGTCGACCGCCTGGTCAAGAAAGGGAACGAGCGCGCGGCCATTATCGCTTTCGATGAGGCCATCAAGCGGGACATGTCCACCAACGGACGGGTCAACTACACCGATGAGCTCATCATCGTGATGGTGGAGATGGCCGCTTACCTGATCCGGGGGATGAAACAGCTTCGCGACCTGCCCTGGGACGACAAGCAGAAAGAGGCCTACGCCCATAATCTCCGGGCGGTCGGGGATGACCTGAAACGGCATCTCCGGGTCATGATCGCTCTCTCCGGAGCCCTTCCCTCCTCGGCATCGGAAGATCTGAAAAGGATAATCGCGGGGATCGACGAAGCCCTGAACGGCACCCTGCAGATCATCAGCGATATCGGGGAGTATGTCCCGCCTCCCGGAGCCCTGGAGAAGGATTACACCATCCGGGTTATGCTGACCGAGGACGCGACCGGGAAGGCGGTTCCCGGGATCGAGGTCGTGGTCAAACGGCTGGAGGGATCCGGGTCGTTCCTTCTCCCCGACGGATCAACCCGCTCGGAAGATGCCGTCCTCATCCCGACCGACGAACGGGGGGCGGTGCTGGTGAAATATATTCCCTCTGCTCCGGACGAGAAGTACCGTTTCTCGATCACCTTTGACGACCTCCAGGAGATATTCCTCCCTTCGGATGCCCCGCCCCCCGACACGGAAGTGGCGGAGATGTTCGATGAGGTCGGATCCGAGATATCCGAGGAGGAGTTCGAGGAGAAGGAAGACGCCGCGATCGGGGACGACCGGGCGATGAAGGTCTCCCTGACAGTTATCGAACGGCAGTTCCGGGAACTCCAGGAAAAGGATGTCCGGTTTGAGAGCATCGACGACCACCACCCGTACACGCAGGAGATATTTGATCTCCTGAAAAAACTGGAGAGCGAGGGGATTATCAAGAACATCCAGATCCAGAGCCTCCCCCGGGGACAGGAATTGCCGATTGAAGAGCAGACCTGCGGTTCGGCCCTGGTCTACAAGGACCGGGTCGAAGGCAAGCCCTGGGACAACCCGGGCCTGGCGGAGCTCAGGCGGATCGCCCTTCTCCAGGATCTTCACATCGAGATGGAGCCGCTGGCGCTTGAACTCTCCAAGCTGATCGGCTCCAAGTTCAGCAAGGTGGAGATGGCGACCGGTCTGGCGGAGGGGATCAAGGACTATGAGAGCATGCGCAATATCATGCAGGCGGCCGGCTGGGATAAGAAGGTCGCGGAATATGAAGCCGGGCTGGAAAAGGTTCTCCCCCGGACCGAGCAGGTACTGGGAAGAATCGACTTTCACAAGCCGGATAGTAAAGACGCCCGGGTTCGGATCATGGCAGCGGTCTCCCCATTCTGTGACGCGAAGAAGGGAGAGGTCCAGGTCAATGTCGCCTCGGCCATAGGGTACTGGATGGGGAGGAAGGGATATCCCGCCGACTACATCTTCTACTGTTACGGCTCCCATCTGATGACGACCCGGAAGCCGAACGAAGAGGAGACGTCTCTCAACCTGAGCACGGTCTGTCAGGCGATGGGGACCAAAGCCGACGGCGGCCACTCCGGCGCCGCCACCTGCAAGCCGGTCTCCAACCCCAGCTTCCCGACCGCGCGGCTGGATAAGGTGCGGGACACCAACTTCCTGGAATACCTGGAATACCTGGGCAAGGTGGTTTCGGACTTCTCGGGATTGGTGTACGAAGGCGTCTCCGAGGTACTGGTGCCGGAGTACATCGAGCCGATCGAGAAGGCGCTGAAGCACGTGGGGGAGAACACGTTCGAGATCAAGCTCCGGAAAAAGAATGATCCCAACGACACCCTCCGGGTTCTTTTTACCCGGGCACCGAAAGTAAACAAGAAGGCCGGCGAGGAGAAGCCGTCGTTTCTCCAGGTCATCAACTGCCTGAAACGGACCCAGCAGTTCGATTATCTGATATTTTCACAGGGGATGATGTACCGGGTAATCCTGGCCAATACCGGCGATCCGGGAAATCGCCTCAACCTCCCGTCCCTGGCCCGGGTCATCGGGTGGAGCGAGGACGGCGGTGGGGAAGTCCTGGCGGTGGCCGACATCAAGAAAAATCCGAAGGTCAAAAAACGTCTCCGCCAGCTCCTTCACCCGCACATGGTCCTCCTGGCCGATATGCTGGCCGGCTTCATCGAGGATGGGAGCGATTATCAGGTGGTCTCCGTCCAGCCGGTCTTCTTCGACGGGGCCGTGGACCGGGCCGCGGATGTGTGCCGGCGGATGGACGGCAACACCTACGTCGTCGACCTCACCTCCCCGGGCGGCGGGGGCAAAGCGCCGAAGCTGCGCCTGGTCGCCACGCTCTCTCCTCCAGTTGACCGGAAGAGGGGGGAGTTCGACCCCTCTCTTCCGCTCACCGCGGCCCATTTCAAGGACCTCAGTCCCAACTACCTGATCTACAGCGAGGAAGAGGTGAGTTTCCCGCGGGAGGACCAGATCACGGTCCTGATGAGGGTCGATGATCCCTCCGGATCGATCGACTGCTCGCAGGCCATGGCGGCGGTGGCCGGAAAGCAGTTTATCGGGAATGACCGGGTGGCGGAGTGCATGCCCCGGTTTTTAAAAGGCCCGCCGGTGAACAAGATCGCGTCCAACAACTACCGGGAGTATCTGGAGTTCATCATCCCGAAGATGGCCGGGGCGGCCGGATATACGGTTGATAGTTTTCGAGCTTTGAGCGAGATATAAACGGTCATCGGTAAACGGTTGCGCGGCTGGAATCGGTTGCGTGGGAGGGTTGCGGGTCACACGCAACCGCCCCCCGTTCAACGTTTCGAGTTGCGCAACCGCAACCTTTTAACCCCGAAGTTGCCCGAGGTAAACCGCGGGCAAACTTTTGCTGGGAGGGTAGCCATGAGCAAGTTGCGCTCCGGGATGATCTTCTTCGTTTGTATCCTCGCCGGTCTTATTGTTACATCCTGTCAGAAACAGCAACCACAATCGGCCCAGCGGTTTCTCCGTCTCGTTCCCGCCGACACCTTTCTCTATCTGGGGTTCAAAGATTGGAAGGTCCTCCGTGACGAGACCGGGACTTTCGACTTTGTCAAGACCGCCCGGCGCCTTCGGCTCGGCCCCCGGATCGAGAAGCTGCTGGAGCCGGTTTCCGCGGTTCCGCCCGGCGGGCGGGAAACGGGAAGCCGCCTGCTGGAGCTCCGGGAGAAGGTTAGCCTCTGGGAACTTCTGGGGGGAGAAATCGCTCTCTGCGGTTTCCCCGTCGCCCGTGACGAGCCGCCGGTTCTGGCCCTTCTCTGCCGTCTCCCGGCGGGCGGGGAGGCGCTTCATACGGATTATTTCCAAGAGATGCTTTCCCGGGCGGGATTTTCCGAAGACGAACTGGCCGGGACTGAATCCGTTTATCTGGGAGAAAAGGTCATAACTTTTTCTCTCCCCGGCTTCTTCCCGGGGCGGCTCGCCCGGTGCACGGCAGGGGATACCTTTCTCCTCGCCACCGGGGCTGAGGGGGCGAAGCTCATCCTCTCCCGTCTCAAGGGCGCCGGCGGCGGAAAAACACTGGCTGATGCCCCGCCCTTCCGGGAGCGTTTCCGGGGACTGGATCCGGCCGCGAAAACGGTGGTCTATCTTGACGTCGCCGCTCTGGTTGATCACGCCCGGGGTCCTTTTAAGGATCTACTGGGCAAACAAAATGTCCTGCCGCCGGAAGCAAAAGAATCGGCCGAGGCACTGTACTGCCTCGGCGGCCTGATGAGGGTTCTCGGCACGGTCAGCGCGGTCGCCGGGGCCGGAGACCTGGATGAGAACGGCTACCGGGAGACGGTCCGCTACTACCTCGACGAGAAAAACGGGAGCCGGGCGCTGCTCGATCTGGTGAAGATGCCGCCCCGGGACTGGGACGTGCTCGATTACATCCCGGAGGGGGTTGCCGACCTCTCGGCCGATTACCTCTCGCCGGAAAAGCTTTACCGGCCCCTTCTCGGCTTCATTGCCGACGACCCGGTCCGCGGCGGTGAGTTTTCGGAAATCTGGAAGAAGCTGCAGGAATCGGCGGGCATCAGCGTGGACGATGATGTTCTCTCCTGGCTGGGCGACGAGTTCGCCGTCTGCACGGTGTCCCTTTCCCGCTCATTCTTCGAGCCGGGGAGCTTCGCCCTCCTCTGCAAAGTGACCTCGGAGAAGAAGCTTGGCTCCTTCCTGGACAAACTGCTCTCCCTGGGGATGGGGCGATCCCTGAACATTGTCATTGAAGAGTACGGCGGCAGCACCCTGCGGATACTGTACCCCCCGATCCCGCTCTTTCCCTTCAACCCGACCATCGGACGGGTGGGAGAGTACCTGGTGCTGGCCAGCCGGAAAGACGGTTTTACGGATATCGTGGATACCTATCTCCGGGACAAGAAAAATATCAGGCAGAACCCGGAGTTTATCCGCATGAGAAAACGGCTGGGCGGGGAGGGAAGCGGGATTCATTTCAGCCGCCTGGAGGACAAGATTGATTCCCTGATAACGTTTTTCCGGAGTTCCGCCTCCATGGCGGGGATGTTTTTACCGCCTCCTTCCGATCCGGCCGCCGGGACGGAAGCTTTTCCGGTCCCTGATTCCCGGGAGGTCATTGATCTTATCAACGATCTGACCCGGGTGATGGCGGACCTGAAAGTCTTCCGGTTCTGGGGAGGCATCAGCCGTTACCGGGATGGATATATCGAAATAAATGAATTCGTGGAGATTAAATAAATCTGCTCCCTTTGGTCGCACATTTATTTAAATTAGAAAAGTTGTCGGATTATCGGGTGAAATAAGATGGTGCGCTTTTGGCAACACTTTGACTCTTTGAAAAATCTCACCACCGACCCTGTGTCGGTGGAAACGTGATTGATAACTAAAAGCACTGCCCTAACCCGCTACCCCTCTCCTCCCGGGCCTACGGCGCGGGAGGAGAGGGGCGATGTCGGGGAAAAGGAAGAGGTCAAGCAGTTGTTAGTCATTCTCCCACCGACACAAGGTCGGTGGTGAGATGATATATACATTATCAAAGAATTACTAAGGAGAGCATAAAATAGGTTGCAATGTCATTGCGAGGAACGAAGTGAGCCGCCTCCGCCATAGTAGCCGAAGGCTACGGTGGCTGGACGAAGCAATCTCAATCATTTTGAGAACAAGAGATTGCCTCGCTGCGCTCGCAATGACTATCACAAATTAATGTAATCTATTGAATGCTCTCCTTAGTAAATAGCAGATGAGCAGGAGGAGAAGGAGAGATGACGAAGAACGCGGCAATGATGGTTGTGATTATTTTACTGTTTGTGCCTTCGCTCCGGGCCCAGGACGCTGTACAGGAGACGCCGGAACCCGCGACCGGGGTGGCGATTGGCGGCGGGATCTGGGGGCGATACCTGCACCTGGAACTCCAGCACTGGAAGTACCCGGACGGCGAACGTCTCCCCGAGCAGGATCTTTTCTACTACGGCGGCCGGGTCGTGGTCTGCGGCCCGCTGAATGAGGCTGGAACGATGCGCTGGCGGTTCGGCGGCGCCGTCGGAGCGGCCGGCAGCGGCGATGACGATGTCAATGAGCTGAACCTGGGGATGATCACCGGGGGCCTGACGTCGGGCCTTAGCTGGCGCCCGGGGATTATCGGCGTCAGTCTCGACCTGATTGTCGGGGGGAGCGCCATCACCACCGAGGTCAAGCGCCTGGAAGAGGCCCACGACTGGGACCTCTACGAACGGCGGGACGTCGCCCTCTTCTACTGGGAGCCGATGCTCAGCTTCGATGTCCAGGTTCTGGAGAACTTCGTGATCCGCCTCCAGGGAGGGTACTCCTTCCTCTACGGGAAGGGGAAAGAGGTGGGTGGGGCCACCGCCGGTCTGGCCTGCGACCTGGGTCAGTGGATGTAAAATTTTTCTCCGAAAAATTTTACTGAGTTGTATAACGACAAATCCCCCATGTTCGATGTTGGATGTTGAACGTTCGATGTTGGACATTCATTTTTTCCCCCTCACCGCCTTATATTTCCGTTCCTTTCCTGTCAATAAAATACATGACATATTGCGGTGTGAGTTCGTGGATGATATGATGTGGTACGCCATTCTCAGGCCGGGTGTGTAACTTGATAGGCACCGTGAGCGATTAGTAGCGTATACGTCCGAATCGGTGGCGTATCGTTATCCGTCTTTAGAATCACCGCATCCGAGGTGCTATCGTGATCACCACTTTTATTCTCAGCTGGTTTCTGGTAGTGAGTGAACCCGTCACTGTTGTCGCCGAGTTTTCCGGCCGGTATCCGAGCGAGGAGAACCTGATTGAGGTGATGTTCGACAGCAACCTCCGGGTCAGGCTCCGGTCGGGCCGGCCGGTGGAGCTCGGCCGCCGGGTCTTGGAGGCGATGGATGATCTGCGGCAGCGTTGCGCCGGCGGCATCTGGTACCGGCTCTGCGACGTCCCCGAGGAGAAGTTGGACGAGCTGCAGGCCCGGGGCGAGAGAAGAACCGGGCGGCCGGTTTACAACCTCAACAACATCTACCGTCTGGAAATCCCGGAAGGAGAGGACCCTTGGGCCATGAGCCGGGCGCTGGAGAAAAATTCAGCGGTGATCTGGGCCCGCCCCGTCCCTCTCCGGCCCCCGCCCCCGCTCCCCCCTGATATGGAGGCCGACCAGGGATACCTGGACCCGGCCTCCTCGACCCCGACCGGGATCAACGCCGGGTACGCCTGGACCCAGCCCGGGGGGGACGGGACCGGTGTCACCGTCTGCGACATCGAGGGAGGCTGGAACTACGATCACCACGACCTGACCAAACTCCCCGGCTCGACGGTCAACGCGGGATGGGGCTGTATCTTTGAAAGCGACAGTGTTACCCACGGCACCTCGGTGGTGGGGGAGTTGGTGGCCGACCGTAACGGCTGGGGGGTAACGGGCATCTGTTACGGCGCTACCCTGATGACCGCCTGCGATTACTACGGCGACCCGGCGGAGTGGAACCCGGCGGCGGCGATCGCCACGGCGGCCGCCTCCCTTCAGGCGGGAGATATTATCCTCCTGGAAGAGCAGTGGTGGCTCCGGCCTTATACGATTCCGCATATGTACGTGCCGATCGAATGGTGCGGGGTCTCCTACCCGGACACCGTGCAGACCGACAATCCCGTCTACGCGGCGATTGCCGGCGCCGTAGCCGCCGGCATCCACGTCATTGAACCGGCCGGCAACGGCGGCGTCAACCTCGACAACTACACCTGGCTGGCGGACTCGGGAGCGGTGATCGTCGGTGCGGGGGGTGTTTCCAGCGGATCGTACACAGGCGACAACCTGGAGCGGATCTCCTTCTCGAGCTACGGGTCGCGGGTGAATGTCCAGGGGTGGGGTGAGGAGGTCGTCACCACCGGCGGGGGCGATTTCTATTCGGCGGAAGGCGATGACTACTATTACACGGACACGTTCTCGGGGACCTCGAGCGCCTCCCCGGTGGTGGCCGGTGCCGCCGCCTGCTGCGTGGGGTACTGGATGGGCGGGCTCGGCCAGTCCAAGTCCGGACTTTCGCCGGCGCTTCTGCGGGACGTCCTTGCCGCCACCGGGACCCCCCAGGTCAACCCGGGGACGGGCAACATCGGGCCCCGTCCCGATCTGCTCAGGGCGTTCCGGGACCTCCGCAACCTGGTCAACCCGGGGGGCGGGATCCGTTCCGGTGACTACGACGGGGACGGGACCGCGGATATCGCCGTTTTCCGGGCGAGCGCGGGGCTGTGGTCGATCCGGAACGTCTCCCGGACGTACTTCGGGTCCTCTTCGGACCTTCCCGTTCCTGGTGACTACGACGGCGATGAGACCACCGATATGGGGATCTATCGGCCGTCAACCGGCCTGTGGGCACTGCGGGGGGTGTCGCGGGTATATTTCGGCACGTCCTCCGATATCACGCTCACCGGGGAATACAACGGGGACGGCCGCTGCGATATCGGTGTTTTCCGGCCCTCTTCGGGCCTCTGGGCGATCCGGAGGATAAGTCGTGCCTACTTCGGGACCACCGGGGACGCGGTCGTCCCCGGTGACTACAACGGCGACGGGACGGACGATATCGCTGTCTTCCGTTCCTCCTCCGGGCTCTGGGCAATCCGGTCCCTCAGCCGGATCTACTTCGGTTCTGTCTCCGCCTTCGCCGTTCCCGGCGACTACAACGTCGCCGGCCGCTTCACGCCCGGGATTTTCCGGCCATCGTCGGGCCTCTGGGCGATCCGGGGAGTGTCCCGCGCCTACTTCGGCGGGTCATCGGACCTGGCGGTCCCCGCCGATTACAACGGCGACGGCGCAGATGAGATCGGCATCTTCCGTGACACTGCCGGCCTCTGGGCGATCCCCGGCGTGAGCCGGGTCTATTACGGCAGGAGCGGCGACATCCCCGTCACCCGCTGACCCCGCCGTGCCCCCTGATTAATCCACTGATATTACACAGATTACTTTGATTTGTTTCCTCTACCCCGGCCCCTCTTGAGTCCACGAATTACACTAATGTGCACTAATGATTTGCCTCGAAGCGAAGCGGAGACATCGAACATTTATATGAGATGCCCTCCCTCAGTCCCTTTCTTTGACAGGATAAACTGGATTGACAAGACCAGGACATTCGAAGTTGAGCGTTGGAAGTTGAATGTTGGACGTTTGAGGTTCTTTTTTTATTTTCCTGCGGGTACTTTAATTAAGGCCGAGCTGCCGTGCCAGCTTTGCTTCCAGAGGGTGCCTGACTGTCTTGAGTTTCGCGTATTCCTCCCCGGCCGCGCGAAGATCACCAGCGTCTGCACGAGCTCTTGCCAGCCAGTAGTGAATCTTGGGGGCGGCAAAACCCATCTCCAGCGCCCGCTGGTAGGACGCGATCGCCGCCGGCAGATTTCCCCGCCGGTAGGAGATATACCCGAGAATGAAGTGGGCTTCCGCGTCTCCCGGGTTTTCTCCCACCCTCTTGAGATACTGGCTTTCTTCTCCCTCCTGGATTGACTTCAGTCCCAGACGATACGCTGCCTCCTTGAGATCGAAGGTGCCGGGAAGAAAGAGCCAGTAGGTATGGAACGACCTCATGGGCGCCCGGTAGACCGTGGCCCAGAAACCACCCCAGCCCGCAAAGAGTATAAGTGCGGTAATCAGTAATACGGTGGTGCGTTTCATTGTAACCAAATCTGATGTCCCGGCATGCCGGTATTAAAATGTCCCGGTATTCCGGTCGGCTATTTCATCATTGCTATTTCCCAGTCCGCCGGTATGTTATAATATATATTTTAATCATCCTAATTTAAATTCGTGAACGAAGTGAGCTAATTTATACAGGGAGGAAGTGATGGCAAGCATATTCAACATGGCCGAGGTCGTCGAGATCGGGATCGAGAAGGAGAAGAAGAGGCGGGATTTCTACGGGGCGGTCGCCTCCTCGACCGCGGAGGCGGAGTTAAAAGACCTTTTTCAAAAACTGGCGGACTGGGAAGAGGAGCACGTCCGAAAATTCCAGAGCATCCGGGACGGGATCGACGAGGGAGAGCCGGTAGAATCATACGAGGGCGAGGAAGCCGAATACATGAAAGCCCTGGTCGATGACCAGCTGTATTGTGACGTTTCCCCGGGGGACCTGGCCGGCAGTCTTCGGACACCCGTCGAAGCGATCGAAAAGGGTATCGATTTCGAGAAAGACGCCATTCTCTTCTTCCGGAGCCTGGGTGTATTTCTCTCCCTGCAACGGAGAAAGATCATCAACGAGCTGGTCCGGGAAGAACAGGAGCACCTGGTTTACCTGAGCCGCCTGCGGGAGAAGTATCGGTCGTAAAAATGCCTCTCTGCAGTTGGATTTCTGGATTGGCCCAAACTATAATATGTAGTTAAAAAGGAGTGATGAAATATTGGAGTAGTGGAGTGATGGGAAACCAGCTTTCCAACACTCCAGTATTCCAGTACTCCATTACTCCATGCTAACTATCCCGAGCTGATTTGCTGACATAAATCTCAAGAGGTTTCATACGATGACGGCGAAGAGACAAAAACGAGAGACTCTGGCGGATACGGTTGACCGGATCATCGAGTCTTACAACCGTTGCGGGGGGATCAACCATATTCGGGGCCCCAATCTCCCCTCCCGGGGAGAGATTGTGGAGACACTGGAATCCCTGATCACGGTTATCTTCCCGGGATTCTTTACCAGGGGGGTCATTGATAAGGATAACGTGCGTTACTGGGTGGGGACGCAGTGCGCGGAGATTTACCCCCAGTTGGAGGACCAGATCAACAAATGCTTCCGTTATTTCTGCAGAAATTGGAAAAGCTGCCGCCCTGATGAAATCCGGTGCCTGATCAGGGGAAGGGAAAGCTGCCTGACCAGCGCCCGGAAGATAACCAGGGCTCTCTTCCGGGAGCTCCCTTCCCTCCGGGAGGTGCTCTTCCAGGATGTCCGGGCCCATTTCACCGGCGACCCCGCGGCCAAGAGCATGGATGAGATCATCCTCGCCTACCCGGGCCTGTTCGCGATCACCGTCTACCGGATCGCCCATATCCTCTGGAAGAAAAAAGTGCCGCTGCTCCCCCGGATCATGTCCGAGTATGCTCACACCCGGACCGGGATCGACATTCACCCGGGCGCCCGCATCGGTCATCACTTCATGATCGATCACGGGACGGGGGTGGTGATCGGGGAGACAACTGTCATCGGGGATCACGTCCGGATCTACCAGGGGGTCACCCTGGGCGCGCTCTCGGTGCCGGCCGACGCCGGGCTCTTCCGGAGCAGGAAGAGACACCCCACGATCAAGGACAACGTGACCATCTATGCCGGGGCCACCATCCTGGGGGGGCGGACGGTCATCGGCCGGGGCGCGGTGATCGGGGGAAATGTTTGGCTCACCCGGTCCATCCCGCCGCGTACCACCGTCTTCGGCGAACTTCCCGTCCTCGCCATCACCAGGGAGATGCCGTATAAAATGAAGCAATAATCTTATTTTTTCTGCGAAAAAATAATGGAAAATTTAATCCGTAACTTCTGTATCATCGCCCATATTGATCACGGCAAATCCACCCTGGCCGACCGTTTCCTGGAGATCACGGAAACGATCAAGCCCCGCGATTTCCGGGACCAGGTGCTTGATGACATGGACCTGGAACGGGAGCGGGGGATCACCATCAAGTCGCACCCCGTTCAGATGAAGTACCGGTCGGGCGGACAGGGGGACTACACGCTCCACCTGATCGACACCCCGGGCCACGTGGATTTCTCCTACGAGGTGTCGAGAAGCCTCTCCGCCTGCGAGGGGGCGATCCTCCTGGTCGATGCCGCCCAGGGGGTGCAGGCCCAGACGGTGGCCAACTTCTACCTGGCCCTCGAGCAGGGTCTGGAAATCATACCGGTCCTGAACAAGATCGACCTTCCGAACGCAGATGTCCCCCGGTGTGTGCGGCAGCTGAAAGATCTGGCCGGTTTTACCGAGGAGGAAATCTTCCCGATCAGCGCCAAGACCGGTGCCGGGGTGAGCGGGCTTCTCAGGAAAGTGGTCGAAGCGGTTCCCCCGCCCCCCGGCCGGGTTGATCACCCGCTGCAGGCGTTGATATTCGATTCCGTTTACAATTTGTTCCGGGGGGTGATTGTTTATGTCCGACTCATGAATGGCCGGCTGGCGGCGGGGGAAAAGGTCCTCCTCATGAACAGCGGGAGGGAGTACGAGGTCCAGGAAGTCGGGGTCTTCCGCCCGGCGATGGAGGCGGCGGGGGAACTCAGGTCGGGCGAGGTGGGGTATATCATCGCCAATATCAAGGAGCCCTCCGAGGTCATGATCGGGGACACCCTGACGTCCTCGACCCAGCCGTGCACGAAACCTCTCCCCGGGTTCAAGGAACTGCGCCCCCTGGTCTTCAGCGGGCTCTATCCGGTCAACAGCGCCGATTACGAGGAACTGAAGACCGCCCTCCTGAAACTTCATCTCAACGACCCGTCCTTTGTCTACCAGCCGGAGAACTCCCAGGCGCTGGGTTTCGGTTTCCGCTGCGGCTTTTTAGGGCTGCTCCACATGGACATCGTCAATGAGCGCCTCCAGCGGGAGTACGGCCTCAGTCTGGTGATGACCACTCCCAGTGTTGTTTACCGGGTAACGACCACCGACGGCCGGGAGACGATCCTTGACAACCCGATGCTTCTCCCGGAGAAAAACCTGATCGTGGAGATCCGGGAACCGTTTATCCGGGCTTTCATCATCACCCCCAACGACCATATCGGCCAGATCATGCAGCTGGCCCAGGATCGGCGGGGCGAGTGCACCGCCACCGAGAGTCTGGGCCTCAACAGCGTCATCCTGACCTTCGAGCTCCCTTTGAATGAGGTGGTGATCGACTTCCACGACCTGATCAAGTCGATGACCCACGGCTACGGCTCTCTCGACTACGAGTATGTCGGTTATCGGCCGAGCTCCCTGGTGAAGCTGGAGATCCTGCTCAACCAGGAACCGGTGGACGCTTTCTCGAGCCTGGTGCACCGGGAAAAGGCCCGGGCCCGCGGTCTGAAGCTGGTGGAGCGGTTGAAGGAAGTGATCCCGCGCCACATGTTCAGGATAGCGATCCAGGCGTCTGCCGACGGGCAGGTGATCGCGCGGGAGACGATCAAGCCCTTCCGGAAGGATGTGACCGCCAAACTCTACGGCGGGGACCGCACCCGGAAGGACAAGCTCCTGAAAAAGCAGAAGGCCGGGAAGAAGAAGATGAAGATGGTGGGCCAGGTCCAGGTCCCGCAGAAAGCGTTTATTGAGGTGTTGAAGCTGGGCTGAATGACAGGAGAATGACGAAACCCGAATGAAGAATGACGAAAGATCGGAGAAACCCGAATGAAGAATGACGAAAAAACGCCCCCGCCCGAATAAGAATGGCGCGAGGGATTTTTTCGGATTTCGTCATTCGGATTTCGAAATTCATTTGATAAGACTTCTGAAGAGGGCAGTCTGACTAAAAACTCAGCCGGGAAGAGAAGCCGCGGTTTATGGAATGTGGGCCTTGGTGAGCTTCTTCAGCATTCTCCAGACCTGGTTCTGCTCGGAACATCCGAGGAGCTTTTTCCGGGCATCCGCGGCGCTGAGCGATTCGATCAGACCGGCCAGCAGGGTGAGATAGAAGGCGCTGGAAGCGATCGGGATAACGATGAAGAAGATGATCTTGGTGAGCCGGTTTTTCGGGGCTCCGAATGGGATCCCCTGCTTTTTCAAGCCGAGGGCGACGGTCAGAGAACCGGTGTCAATGCCGCGGACATGCGGGAAGGCGAGCGAATGCTCGACGGCGGTGCTGACGATGACTTCTCTCTCCAGGGCCCGGTCGATCAGCATCTGGGGATCGCTGAAGTAGAGCTGGTCCGCCATCAACTGAGCCAGTTCGGTGATGGCTTCTTTTTTGTCCCGGGCCTGCAGCCGGGGGATCATCAATTTTTCCGAGGAGAATCGTTCAATCCCCAGGCGGGGCAGGCTCCGCTGGAGCGTGTCGTCGCGGATGGTCAGGCGCCCCGGCTCGAAGGGATAGAGATAGCGGGCGCAGTTGGGGCAGTGTATCAGCTCATCCATGTGCGGCAGCTCCGCGCAGAGGGAAGTCGGCAGGTCGATCCCGCAGCCGCAGCAGGTTTCATTCATCACCGGGGCGGCGGCCGGGGGGGTGCGGGACTGTAGTTCCTGGAAAAAGTCCGCGGTGTCGGGGGGGAGCCTGGTGAGGAGAGAGGCAATCGCAGATTCCAGCGTTTTCAGGTTCTTGCCGTCCCTCGTGACCAGCTGCTCTTCTCTGGCAAAGTACAGTTGCTGGAGCTGAATGAGGCGGTTGTAGAGTTCTCTCATGATAAAATTTTTGCTGCGCAAAAATTTTAGCTGGACACCATACTGTTTCGATACGGTACTATGAATCCGCAATTTACATTGCTTTACTATAGAGTATCCCACAGCTGACCACAAGAAATTTTTAATTATTGTCAGGGAGAAAATGATGAAGGAGAAGAAAGGTTCATTCGGGAAAAAGATCATTGCCGGCGTGGTGATCGTGATTGTCCTGCTGCTCGGCGCGGGTGCGGCGGGTGTTCTCTATCTCAATTACTACGTTAACACCCCCGAGTTCCTGGAGAAGATTCGCTCGGAGGCACAGAAACAATCGGGGGTTGATCTCAAGCTGGGCTCGTTATCGGCTTCCATCTTCAAAGGATTCGTGGTTACCGGGATTGTCGTCAGTTCTCCGGTTGAGGGAGATCCGCCGGTTCTCACCGTTGATGAAGTTACGCTCAAATATAACCTGGGAGACCTCCTCGGCAAGAAGGTCACCATCGACAGGATCATCATTAACTCCCCCCTGATCAGATTAAAAAGAGACGCGGAAGGCAAATGGATCATTCCGGGAGCGCCAAAACAAAAAGAGGAAGCCTCCTCCCGGGGAAAGAAGAAGCCGGAGCCGGAACCAGCGCCGGTGAAGAAAGAGTCTTCCTGGAAGATCTCGATCGAGTCCCTCCAGGTCCGTGACGGCGCGGCGGAACTGGTGACCGGGAAGGGATACGACCCGGTGAAGATAGAGGAGGTGAACCTCACGGCCCGGGTTCTCCAGTTGACGGAACCGCGGCAGATCGAAGGTCAGCTCACTGTCGGGGGGATCAGTTTCAAGGGAGATCGGCTGGTCAGCGATCTGCGGGCCGATCTCCAGCTGCAGGGGGAAAGGGAGATGAAGGCGAAAGTCGAGGCGTCCGTGGCCGACGGCACCGCCACCGGCACCGCCGGTGCGGACCTGAAAAACCATGAGACGATCCCCTATCACGCCGAGCTGACCCTGAAAAAGATAGATATCCCTCTCCTGATAAAACCGTTCCGGGGAGATGAGTTGAAGATGGAAATCACGGGGAAGATGTTCGGTAGCTTCACCGCCCGCGGGGATGTTCAAAAATCCGACGCCCTGGCGGCAGAGGGTGACCTTGATATCAAGGACGGCTCGATCACCGGGAACCCGATCCAGGAACTGGTCGCCCGTCTGATGAACGACGACGAGCATATCAAGGTCATCGCGTTTGATCAGGCCGATGCCGAGTTCAATCTCGCCCGGCAGGTGGTGACACTGACACGGGTGATCATCCGTTCCTATAAGGTGATCTTTACGGTTGGCGGCACCATCGATCTCGAACACGATCAGAAAACTGACCTCCTGGTCGGGCTTAACTTCAGTGATGACCTGGTCGGGGATATCAAGCCGAAAGAACTCAGGGGGGCATTTACGCCCGCGGCCGATTTTCAGGGGTACCAGGTCTTCACCTTCAAAGTCTGGGGACCGCCCGACAACCTGCAGAACGACTTTGCCGCCCGGTTCATCCAGGGGGGGGCGTCTTCCTGGCTGAAAGACGAACTTCTGAAGAAAGACCGCAATAAGGAAGAGGACCCGAACCTGACCGATGAAGAGCGGGTGAAGAAACAAGATAAACGGGAGAAGAAGGAGCAGGCGATCGATCAGGGGGTGAATACGATCTTTAAGCTGTTCGATAAATAGTAGAATAGAATATCAGGAGATCAGGGGACCTGGAGGAGGAATACCAGGATATCAGGGGATCAGGTAGGGAGGCCGGCCTCGCCTGATAACCTGATATCCTGGTATTCTTCCCACTGATACTCTGATAACCTGATATCCACTTTAGGGATAATCAACTCATCTATTTAATCCCCGGAATTTGCCAAAACATAAGGTTAGCGCCGAAGACGCTATGCCCCTGCTTCGGAATTTCAATAACTGCATTGTGGGAGGGGTTTTTAACCCCGATTATCGGGCTTGGAAAACTTGTCCTGTCGAAGACCCTGAGCGTAGTCGAAGGGAGCGAAGTCGAAGGAGCCCTCCCACAGTTGCGAAGCTAAGTTCCTGTTTCGGAATTTCAATAATCGGAAAAATCCGATTATTGAACTCCCGAAACAGTTAGAAAAGCATCATTAAGGTCTTTATAAGTAGGTCCGTAGGATACATCGACTAATTCAAGCAAGCTATCGCACTGGGGACAGATCAGGGGATCAACGCCGTTTTGAGCGATTCGCCGGCCTCTCCAATTTTGAGGCTGAGGTTTAATAAATCGAGCAGGAGGCTTTGCCACAATTGCACGGGCTATATCCAGCCCGGTCGCTTGAGATCTGGGCGCAAAAATTCCGTAATAGCGTACCTGGCGAAAATGCTTATCCTCCGGCGGTAATCAGTAAATGGATATGGGGGTGGAATTTCAGGTCAGCACCGAACGTATGCAGAACTGCAATAATACCGGGAATAAAAGGGTCATCCGCGTATTTTTTCGCCCATTCGATGACAGAGTGGGCGGCGTGGTATGAAAGAGTGTTGAGAAGAGATCGATTGACCCTGACCAGTTCCCGGAGTTGGTCGGGGATCGTAAAGACAACGTGGAAATAGGGGACATTGAGGAGACGATTGAGGCTTTCTTTCATCCATTTATCGGTGGCGACCTTGCCGCAGGAAGAGCAGAAACGGCTTTTGCAACTATGGGGTACACGGAGATTGTAGCCGCAGTTAGGACAGACATAGGTATGATACCCTATGGCTTCTGTTCCGCAGTCAAACAGTTTTTGGATATTTTCCAGAACAGCCGATTTCATCAATTGGGGGAATTTGAGAACAAACCGGTACCAATTATTGTTGTCTTGAAGGATGAACTTGATTTTATGTGGGCCGGTAAAAAGTTCCAGAAGGTCGATTATAAAGTATGGTTTTTATCTTATTCAATCACATTCGATCGTCTGTTTAATAAAGAGGCCGAGGTAGAGGGCAATTCGTGTATATTCGTGTAATTCATGGTTCATTAAAGGGGCCGAGGTAGGGGGGACGTAATCTGTGTTCATCTGTGTAATCTGTGGATTATAAAGTCGCCCGAGCGAAGCGAGGGCTAAGTTCTAATGAATCTATTAAAGCGCATCAAAAAAAACCGGTATGTCACGGAGTTCAGGAGGTACCTGGCCTATCTGATCGCGCTGGCACTTTTCCGGATGGCCCGTCATCTCACCTGGGAGACGATCGTCTCCTGGGGACGGTCCCTGGGGCGATTCGCGTTCCGCCGGGTAAAATATGGGCGGAAGCTGACACTAAATAACCTCACCCGGGTATTCGGGGATGAGATGACGGAGGAGGAAATCGAGCGGATCGCGGAGCGGGTTTACGAGAACATGGGGGTGACCGCGCTGGAGTTTCCCCGGATGCCCTCGATGACGGATCGCGAGTTCTTTGAGGTAGTCGATTATGATCCGGAAGATGAGGCTCTGCTCCGGGAATTACTGGAGCAGGGAAAGGGGTCCGTCTATGCCGGCGCCCACATGGGGAACTGGGAGATGCTGGCCGACTTAGGCGCCCGGCTCGGGCTCACCATGTCCGTTCTCTACAAGCCGTCCACCAACCCGTATCTGAACCGTTTATGGTCCCGGATGCGGGGAAGAAACAAGCTCATCGACATCAACAAAAACCTCGCCCTGGTCACCCGGAGGCTAAAAGAGAACGAGGGCATCTGCCTCCTCTTCGACGAGAACGCCCGAAGCCGGGGGATCAAGCTTCCCTTCTTCGGGCGTCCCGCCTCCATGTACAAGGGACCGGCCTTCTTCGCCCTCCGGACCGGCGCCCCCATCGTCTGCGTCTACTTCATCCGGCAGGAGGACTTCCGGCACCGCTTCATCATCGAACGGGTCATCTGGCCGAAGAGAACGGGTAACCTGGAAGAGGATATCATCACCATATTGATGGAGCTGAACGAAAGCCTGGAGACGATGATCCGGAAGTACCCGGACCAGTGGAACTGGATCTACAAGCGCTGGTCCTGATAGGCAGTGGGGAGCCCCGACTGAAGTCGGGGTCTCCGCTTCGCTCCGATAGGCAGTGGGCAGTAGTCGGCCGGCGGCGGCCATCCACTCTCTACTGCCTACTGTCTACTGCCTATTCTGACCCCCGCCTCGGCCCTTTTATTAGCCGCAAAAATGAAGTCCCGAGGAGGCCGGAACGGCCTCTTTTCGGGAGGCGCAAAAATCGCACAAGTTCCCGCGACGTCGCCCCCCCGATTATTATTAGCACCTGATTTCTCTGATTACTCTGAATAGTTCTGTGCGCACCAAGTTCATTTTATAAGATCCGATCGGACTGATCCGTCAGATCGGACAGATCAGTCTGATATCACAGGCCTCACGGGCTTGCCCTGCCCTTATCCCGTAAAATAAGCTGGTAGGAATCATTCATCTGCTAATGAGAACCCCATACACATTGTTTGCAAGCATGAATAACCTTTCCACAACACCTCATGACCGGGTGGTGGATCTTTACCTCGGCCCAGATATC
>JAZDIV010000071.1:0-23735 GCA_043804695.1 PVC group bacterium
TGGACATGTCATTGCGAGGAGCGAGATCCTTCGCTATCGCTCGGGACAGGCTACGCAATCTCAACTATATGCACAGCAAGAGATTGCTTCCCGCCACGCTTTGCTCGCGGCTTCGGCTAACGCTCGCAATGACCGCAATCCGTGCTGCAAATACTACAACGGTCGGATTAATAAATCCCAAATCTCAAGCACCTCAGCCAAAGGTTGATCAGCCTTTGGCTGAGGTGCTTGTTATTTAGGATTTTTCCCCGGCAATTTGCCGGGAAATTCGGCGGGCGAGAGCGCTCAGCCCGGGGTCGCGGGCGCCCATGATCAGACAGACCATCCCGGACCCGCCGGACCGCTCGAGATCGGCCAGCAGGGCCTCCGGGCCGGGCAGGACCGAAACCCGGGCCGGACCGGCGATCACGGCGGCCAGTTCTTCCGACCCGAAACCGGGCTGCACCGTCCCGCCCGGGTAATAGACCGGGAGCAGGATCAGCCGGTCGCCGGCGCCGAGCCCCCGGGAAAAGGCGGCGGCCAGCTCGCGGCGGAACCGGCGCAGGGGGGCGAAACCGTGCGGCTGATAGACGGCGGTCACCGGGAGGCCAAACCTACGGGCCGTCTCCAGGGCGGCGGCGATCTTGGCCGGGTTATGGGAGTAATCATCAATCACGACCAGGGCCGGCGACGAATAAACGATTTCCATCCTCCTCTTTACCCCCGGGAAATCAGCGACGGCGGGGGCGGCCCGGGCCGGATCGAGACCGGCCAGAGAGGCGGCCGCGACCGCCGCCAGGGAGTTGTAAACATTGTGGAGCCCGGGCAGGGGGACGAGGAACCGGACTCCACAGAGCGTAAAAAATGACCTTTCCCGGCCGATGTCAATCTCCCGGGCCCGGAAATCGGACGCGGCATCAACGGAGAAGGTGACCGCCGGAACGCGGAGGGACCGGATCAGCCGGCTCTCCGGGCAGTCGGCGTTGAGCACGACCCCCTTCCGGCAGCTTCCGGCGAACCGCCCGAAAATCTCTCTCAGGCGTTCGATCTCGAAGTGGTCGGGGGAGATGTTGGTGATCACGCCGTGGGCCGGAAGATACCGTTCCAGGACGCCGTCGCTCTCATCGGCCTCGAAGCAGAACCATTCCGATTTTCCCAGCCGGGCATTCCCCCATCCTCTCTCCTTCTCCTTCAGGGGGGCCCCGATGACGAACGTGGGGTCGCGGTCATTCCGGGCGAGGATCCAGCTCAGAAGCGCCGCCGTGGTGGACTTGCCGTTGGTCCCCGCCACCGCCAGCGATTCCCGCCCCCGGGTAAGCCGCAGCAGGTAATCGCCCCGGCTCACCACCGGCACCCCGGCCGTTTCCGCCGCCCGGAGATCGGGGATCTCCGCCTCCACCGCCGCCGAGCTCACCGCCTCGGCGGCATTTTTCACCCCCGATCCGTCCTGGGGAAAGATGGCGATCCCCTCCCCTTCCAGGCATTGGCGGAGGTCGGCCGCCTCGCCCCGGTCGAAGAAGCGGTCGGAGCCGCTCACCTCCCGCCCCTGCCAGCGGGCGACCTGGGCCAGCGCGCTCATCCCCGTGCCGCCGATCCCGACAAAATGGATTTTTTTTCTTGCGGGGATAAATGCATCCTTCTTCATTAGTGTTGCATCAGTGTTTAAACCATGAAACTTTCTCCCCTGCCGAGCGAGGCGGCAGGGGCCGGTTTTTGGGTTTGGTGTCCTGCTTTAGCTGCTGAACTTTCGCTCCGGTGGGACAAGCCCACCGGGGGCGATTTTTTATTTTAATGTCGCAGGATAGCTTTTTAACTTCCGCTCCGGTGGGATGAACCCACCGGGGGCGTATCTCAGTCATCCCGGGGGAACATTCGACATTCGATATTCGATATTCTTTATTCAATATTTAAATTTTTACCACCATCCCGTCCTCCCCCCGGATCACTTCTCCGGGGAACTCCTTCCGACACTCCTTGACCGGGTCGATTCCGTCACAGAGAGAATCCATGTGAGTGAGAAGAACCTTTTTCACCTCCGCCCGCCGGGCGATGATCCCCACCTGGCGGGGGGTGAGGTGCATCGGAACCCCCGCCCCGTCCGGGAAGGAGCACTCGCAGACCAGAAGATCGGCGGACCGGGAAAGGCTGATCAGGGAATCGCAGGAGCCGGTGTCGCCGGAATAGACGGCCGATCCGCCCCGGAGCTCCTCCACCCGGTAGGCGATGCTTTCGGGATTGTGAAGAACCGGGGCCGTCCGGGCCCGCCAGCCGGATCCCGACCACCACCGGTCCGCGATCTCGTGGATCAGGACCCGGTATCCGCTCCCCTCCAGCCACCGGGGATAGAGGGCGTTGAACCCCTCCATCAGATCCACCAGACCCGGAGGCCCGGCAATCAGGATGTCCCTTTCACGGGGTTCCGGGTCGTACCGGGAGGCGAAGAGGAAGTGGGGCAGGCCCAGGGTGTGATCGGGGTGAAAATGAGTGACCAGTATCCGATCGATCTCCCGGTGGCGGTATCCGGCTGCCAGCAAGCCCCGCAGTATGTCGGGCCCGCAGTCGAAAAGCAGCTTCTCCTCCCCGGCCTCCATCACCAGGCCGGGCGACGCCCGCCGGAGGGACGGGCTGGAAACGCCGGTGCCGATGAGCGTGATCTTCATTATAAATTAGCGCCTCCGGTGCTAATTTAGAAGAATTGGGGTGAATTGTACCTTTTAAACTCGTAACAGACTGATGATTACCCAAAAATTAGTTTGAATGCAACTGCTCAATAAACAACGGTAAGCCCTGAACGTAATAAAACAAAACAAAATATCTTCCTGGTTGCTTTTTCGCCTGTTTCGGACTTGTAGGAATTGTAGGAGATGTAGTATCGCCTTGCCTCCGGCAAGGCTTGCTGAACTACAAGCGAAGCGATCCTTCAATTACTACAAAGAATGCCGAAGACATTCTGATCCTGCAAGTCCTTCACGAAGTGAAGGACGATACTACACTATTTGAATACACCTTTTCTTGAAATTCCTGAGCAGCACGTGAGATTTACGGTAACTTAGAACTACCATGGTTTTCTCTCACCGGCTTCACTCTCCCGGCCAGAACTTCGGCCAGGGCCCGGACGGACAGCGGGCCGGGGCCGCGGGTGATCAGCACCGTCCCCGCCCGGGGGAACAGCTTCGCGTCACGGGGATCCCGCACCACCGCCAGGACCGCGTCCGGCCGGCGCTCCAGCAGGGCCCCGATCAACTCCCGCTGCTCCGGGAACCGGTAGGCGTCGCAGGCGGTGATAACGACCGGGAGCTCACCGGCGGCGGCCGCCAGCGCCCGGGCTCTCTCCTCCGGTGACGGCCGGAGAGGAAGATTAATGATCCCGGGCGCAAGTCCCGCCGCCCGGAACGGCGCGGCCGGCCCGCCCGATGCCGCGGCCCTGTCCCCCACCTCGACGGTCCGTTCCGGCTCGAACCAGACCAGGAGGAACGGTCTCTTCTTCCCAGCCGCGAATCCCTTCCCGGAAATCCGTTCGGCCGATACGGCTCCCCGGGCAATCCGGAAAGCGAAGTCATCCTCACCGCCCGGGGGAGGGACTCCCGGCAGGGGCAGACGCGCCTTGAGGGCGGCGATTCTCTCCCGGCTCTCCCTGATCCGCTCCCCGACTTCCCGGTCCGCCGCGCCGCTTTTATGAAGGAGACGGAACGTCCGCTCCCGGGCGGAGGGCGAGTGGCAGAGGAGAAGCATGTCCACTCCGGCCCGGAGGGCGGTCAGGGCGGCCTCGTCCGCCGCGCCGGCGGCCCCCACGGCGCCCATCCCCAGGTCATCGCTGATCAGGACCCCCCGGAAATGAAACTCGTCCCGGAGCAGCCCGGTCAGCACGGGCCGGGAAAGGGTGGCCGGACGGATCCGGCCGCCGTCAAGAGCGGGATAAGCGGCGTGAGACGTCATGACCGCCTCTACTCCGGCCTCCACCGCCGCCCGGAAAGGCGCCAGATCCCGGCGCCGGATCACGCGGGCCGGCGTCCGGATCACCGGCAGTTCCTGATGCGAATCCCGCCGGGCCGCGCCCTTGCCCGGAAAGTGCTTGGCGGTGGCCGCGATCCCCCCGGCCTGCATCCCCCGGATCAAAGCGCTCCCCAAGGAGGCAACCCTTTCCGGATCGCCCCCCAGAGAACGGAGCCCGAGACTGTGACTCCCTTCCGGAGAGTAGAGATCCAGAACCGGCGCCAGGTTGATGGTGATCCCCTGCCGGCGCAATTCCCGGCCGGTAATCAGTCCCTGGCGGTGCGCGTCTTCGGGCGACCCCGCGAACCCCAGCGCCAGGTTGCCCGGAAAAGCCGTCATCCCCTCCCGTAACCGGGCGACCGTTCCTCCCTCCTGGTCCACCGCGATCAGAAGGGGGCTGTCGGCGACCTCCCGCCGCAATGCCCCCAGTTCCCGGCAGAGCCCGGAAACCTGCCCGGCGCCCCGGATATTTCTCCCGAACAAGATCACCCCCCCCACCCGCCACTCGAGGATGTACCGGCGGAGGCGGGCATTCAGTGACTGCCCTTCAAACCCCACCATCAGTAATTCGCCCGGATCGCCGTCGTTTTTCATGACATCTCCGCAGTGCCCGCCCTGTAATTATTTGATTTTTTTCGTTTCGGATGGGTTACCGCACGAATGACTAAATCCTCAGCCAAAGGCTGATCAGCCTATGGCGGAGAATGATGAATGACGAATCAATGACTAAATCATCAGCCCGAGGCTGATCCGCCTCCGGCGGAGAATGTCCAAGCCTCCCTGCCTATCCTCCTTCGCCATAACAGTTCCAGCTCCAGCGACGTAAAGCGGTTTTGACGCTTGCGCGCCATAGCGCGCCGGCGAGATGGCGGATGACAAAAGTAGCCCTTAAAGACCAAGATTACAAGCACAGCAAGCACAAGCAAAGCAACGGGTTGAGGATTCTTTTGGACATTGGGACCTGGGCATTCTTTCGAGTTTCGTCATTCGGGTTTCGTCATGTGAAATACTATCCACAATATCAACATCTACCCACACAAAGAGAACCATTTTACCCCCCTAATCATCGCCGATCTATCTCTATTATTGAATAACCCGACATTACTCACACAATGGGTATGCGTTTTCTGGTATCGGCCTTTTGCCGGCGCGGGCAACAATAAACAGCCGATCGTCATTTTTTATTTGCATCACCGCACCTTTTGGCGTAGTTTCGGCGTATTTTCCGACAAGTATCGATCGACAATGAGGCGGCTTTTTCCGGACGCGTCGGGATCATGGAAACATGAAAACAGAACCGGTTTATTTTTTCAGCCCGGCGGAATGGAGCGCGATTTACGTTCATAAATACTACCTCGCCCAGAAGGCCGGGGTGGAAGTGAGCCTCCAGGACACGATCGCGGACTGGCTGAAGAACTACGCCCGGTTGTGGCGGGAACAGGAAGAGGAGATCAAGAAACAAACCGGGAAGTATTCACCGGAGGGGGAACAGTTCAGCCCGGCGGAGTGGAAGGGGATCCAGGTCCACCGGTATTTTCTCTCCCAGCGCTACTGCCGCTGGGTCAGCATCCAGGAGACCATCGCAGACTGGCTCAAGAACTACGCCCGGATCTGGCGCGAGAAAAGAATGGAGCTCTCCTCCCGGAACCAGATGGAGCAGATCCTCAAGCATAAGTGGCTTGAATCCGAGAAGGTCAGGCACGATGTCGGGCAGAAAGCCGCCGCCGATTGGATCGAGAAGTTCGCCAAGCAGTGGCGCCTGTGGTGGGAGACCGAGTGAGAGAAAAGTTCGAAGTGCCTAAAGTTCAAAGTGCCTAAAGTTGTCGCTTCGCCTGGCCGGGCACGGCCTTCCGACCCAATGGCGCAAGAAAGAGATGATGGATAATAAAGAGTTTTCTCAACTATCGGGAAATCCGGCAAAAGCAGGAGTACCAAGCGAGGCGAATAACTTTAGGCACTTTAGGCACTTCAAACTTTAGGCACTTTGAACTTTAGGCACTTCAGTAACTCTCACCGGATCGGTATCAACAGATCCGGCCGCTCACCTTTACTGTAGGGTACGTTGTCCTCCCCTTCCCCCCCCGGGATCGTCAGGATCTTTTCCGCGGCATCATGCCGCCCTGCCAGCCGGCAGGCGATCGCCAGCGCGTCGGCGATCCGGGGAACCCCGGGGTATTCTTTCACCAGCATCTCCAAAAGAGCGATCGCCCGGCCGGTCTCACCCCGGTCCAGATAGGTCAGGGAGAGGTTGTACCGCGCCCGTGGGCTGTCCGGCAAAATGGAGAGGGCGCGGTGGTAGACCGCCATGGCGCGGTCGGACATCCCGGCCTGGGCGAGCAGAAGACCGTATTCGCATAACGCGGGCACGAAACCAGGCCGATCGGCGAGCACCCGCTCGTACGCCCGGAGGGCCTCCTCCTTTTTCCCCATCCGGGCATAGAGGCCGGCCAGGGAGTGATGGGTCACCCAGTCATCGCGGCTTTCCAGGATCTCCTCCAGGATGGCCGCGCCCGCCTCCGGCGATCCGGAACGGCCGAGCGCCCGGGCCAGGTTGCTCCTGGCCGCGAAGACGATCTCCTCCCGGGCCATCGGGTCGCCGTCCATCATCTCCAGAGCCCTCCGGAGATGCCGGATCGCGGCTTCGTCATCGCCCCGCTGATAGAGAATCTGCCCCAGGTGAGCCCGGGCCATCGGCGTGTCGGGGCAGGTCTCGACCGCATTCCGCCAGAGCGATTCCGACTCCCTCCAGACCACTGTCTGCCCGTGCGAGAGAAGGAGCAGGAAAGCCGCTCCGGCCAGGGCCGGGGCGGCGGCCCTCCGGTTCCAGGCCCGCCCCCCCGGCGCGGACAGGACGCACCAAAGCAGGCCCGCGATCCCGAAGGAGGGCAGGTAGGTGAACCGGTCGGCCGCCGCGGCCATCCCGGCCGGGAAAAGGCCGCTCACCGGGAGGATCGAGACCAGGAACCAGAGCCAGAAGAAAAGCGCTCCCCGACCGGAACGCCGCTGGAGAAAAACGGCGGCGGCGGTGACTGAGGCGAGCAGCCCGATCGCCGGGAAAGCGCTCCAGGCGGACCCGGGAACGGCGGAGGGATAGGCGGCCGCCAGCCGGACCGGGAGAAAGAGTTTGCCCAGATAAAAAACCAGCGTCCGGGCGGCCAGAACTATCCGTTCCCCGGGGCCGATCGTCTCCAGCGGAATTAAGGCTTGGTTCCGGGCCTGCCCGTACAGGGCGATCAGGCCGGCCGCGAGCGCGAGCAGAAAAAACGGGATCTTCCCGGCCGCCCGGCGGAGCCCCCCGGGCGGCCGGCCCGGGACGTCGATGAGAAGATCGGCCAGGATCAGGATTACAGGAAGCGTCACCGCCATCGGCTTTCCGAGCAGGGCCAGGAGGGCGAAGAGCAGCGACGCCGCATACCATCCCGGCCGTCCCCGCTCGCGGTAGCGGAAATAGGCCACAACGGAGGCCAGATAGAAAAAGCAGCAGAGAACGTCTTTCCGCTCGCTGATCCAGGCGACCGACTCCGCCCGGAGCGGATGAAGCGAAAAGAAAACGGCCGCGATGAACGCCGGGAAGACCGGAGCGGCTTCCGCCCCCGGCCGGAGACGCCTCCCCAGCCGGTACAATAACGCGAACGCCAGCGCCGCCGAGGCGGCATGAATCAGGAGATTTTCAAGGTGATAGCCGAACGGATTCAGCCGCCAGAAGGCATAGTCGAAAGAATAACCGATCCAGGCCAGCGGCTTGAAATCGCCCACGGTGAAATCAGTAAATATCCAGAGAAAGCCGTCCGTCCCGGCGGTCCTGATTTTCTGATGGAAGACGACGTTCTCCTCGTCATCCCAGTTGAGAAAGGACCCCGGCAGCGCCGGGAAGAAAGCAATCCCATTCAGGACAACCAGCAGAGAGATGGCAAGGCCGATGGACGCGCTATTTCTCATTTTGAGCAGGATTATTGACTACCAGCAGAATAACTTTGTTCACGATATCATCGGAAGCCGGATTAATTCGGTATATCCTGAAAAACCCCGACTGCCGGCTTGTTAAAAAGCCGACTTTTTCCAACTGAATAAGATGTTTGGAAGTACTGCGTATAGACAGCTTGATCCTGCCGGCTATCTCTCCAACGTTAATTTCACGATCAGGAAAAAGTAATTTAATTATCCTGATCCGCCGATGGCAGGATACTCCTTTAAAGATCTCTTCCAGCTTCTTGATCGGGATATCCCTGGTATCAGCCATTATCTCACCCCTGTAACAATCAAAAGCCTCCGCCAACTATTCGCATATTCGCGCGAAAGTACCCATGCTCTCTCCGCCATTTTAATTCTCGTTTCCTTTTTGGCCCCTTTGCGATGGACAGACTCAGGCATCCTGTTCGGATTCGGATGACGTACTTTCTTCTTTTTCCGCTGATTTCAGCTTTTTAAAGACGATAGAGTCTTTTTTCGGATCGTAGTCCGCCTCTATCTCATCGCCGTCTTTAAAGTCACCTTCCAGTATCCGTAAGGCCAGCGGGTTTTCGATCTCCCGCTGGATCAGCCGCTTGAGGGGTCGGGCGCCAAAGGATGGGTCGTAGCCGGCCCGGGCCAGGTGCTCCCGGGCCCGCTCGGTGAGATCGATGCTCATCTTCCGGGCGGCCAGACGACGGGCGAGATGGGCGACCTGGAGGCCGACGATCTTCTTGATCTCTTCCCGGCTCAGGCTGGTGAAGATGATGATCTCATCCACCCGGTTGAGGAACTCGGGGCGGAACCGCCGGCGGAGGGCTTCCATCACCCGCTCCTTCATCTCCTCCGGTTTCTTCCCCGCATACTCCTGGATGATCGGCGACCCGATGTTGGAGGTCATGATCACGACCGTGTTCTTGAAGTTGACCTCCCGCCCCTGCCCGTCGGTCAGCCGTCCGTCGTCCAGGATCTGGAGGAGGGTGTTGAAGACATCCGGGTGGGCCTTCTCGATCTCGTCAAAGAGAATGATCGAGTAAGGCCGGCGGTGGACGGCCTCCGTCAGCTGGCCCCCTTCGTCGTAGCCGACATAACCGGGGGGGGCGCCGATCAGCCGGGAGACGGTGTGCTTTTCCTGGTACTCGGACATGTCCAGGCGGACCATCGACTTCTCGTCGTCAAAGAGATACTCGGCCAGGGCCTTGCCCAGCTCGGTCTTCCCCACCCCGGTCGGGCCCATGAAGATGAAGGAACCCAGCGGACGGTTGGGGTCGGACATCCCCACCCGGCCCCGCCGGATGGCGTTGGCGACGGCCGCGATCGCCTCCTCCTGCCCGATCACCCGTTCGTGGAGCCGCTCCTCCACCCGGATCAGCTTCTCCATCTCCCCCTCCAGGAGCCGGCTGACCGGGATGCCGGTCCAGCTGCCCACCACCTCGGCGATATCGTCCTCGGTGACCTCCTCCTTGAGCATCTGGCGGTCCTTCTGCAGATCGGCCAGGCGCTGATTCGCCTCCTCGAGCTTCTTCTGGAGGTCGATCTTCTCGCCGTAACGGAGCTGGGCGGCCTTCTCCAGGTTCCCGGCCCGCTCGGCGGCCGCCTCCTCCACCTTGACGGCGTCAAGCCGCTCCAGGAGGGCGCGGATGGCGGCGATGGCCTTCTTCTCGTTCTGCCAGTGGGCGTGGAGGCCCCGGCTCTCCTCCTTCAGGTCCTCCAGGGTCTTGTTCAGTCTGGCCAGCCGCTCCCGGCTGGCCTTGTCTTTCTCCTTTTTTAGCGCCTGTTTTTCGATTTCCAGCTGCATAATCTTCCGTTTTACCTCGTCCACCTCGACCGGCATGCTGTCGATCTCGATTTTCAGCCGGGAGGCCGCCTCGTCGATCAGGTCGATCGCCTTGTCGGGGAGGAAGCGGTCGCTGATGTAGCGGCCCGAGAGGGTGGCGGCGGCGATCAGGGCCGGGTCGGTGATTCGGACGCCGTGATGGGCCTCGTAGCGCTCCTTCAGGCCCCGCAGGATGGCGATCGTCGCCTCGACCGACGGCTCCCCGACAAAGACGGGCTGGAACCGCCGCTCCAGGGCGGCGTCCTTCTCAATGTGCTTGCGGTACTCGTCGAGGGTGGTGGAGCCGACGCAGCGGAGCTCCCCCCGGGCCAAGGCGGGCTTCAGCATGTTGGAGGCGTCCACCGCCCCTTCCGCCGCCCCGGCCCCGACGATGGTATGGAGCTCGTCGATAAAGAGGATGATCCGCCCGGCGGCCTTCTCCACCTCGGCCAGCACCGCCTTCAGCCGGTCCTCGAACTCCCCCCGGTATTTCGCCCCGGCCACCAGCGCCCCGATGTCGAGGGCGAGCAGGCGCTTGTTCTTCAGCCCCTCCGGAACGTCCCCGGTCATGATCCGGGTGGCGAGGCCTTCGGCGATGGCGGTCTTGCCCACGCCCGGTTCCCCGATCAGGACCGGGTTGTTCTTCGTCCGCCGGGAGAGAACCTGGATCACCCGGCGGATCTCGTCGTCCCGCCCGATCACCGGGTCGAGTTTTCCTTTCCGGGCCAGGTCGGTGAGATCGCGGGCGAAGCGGGTCAGGGCCTCATACTTTTCTTCCGGGTTCTGATCGACCACCCGCTGGCTCCCGCGGATCTCGACCAGGGCCTGGAGGATGGCGTCCCGGGTGACCCCGAGATCGCGGAGGATCTTTCCGGCCGGCGAGTCCGACTCGGCCAGAGCGAGCAGAAGGTGCTCCACGCTCAGGTACTCGTCCCTGAGCTTCTTCGCCTCCTCCCAGGCGGTGTTCAGGATCTTGTTAAGCACGGGGGAAAGATACGCCGTCCGGGGGCCGGCCCCGTAAACTTTCGGGATCTCGGAAGCGATCTCGGCCGCCCGGGCCTTGACCTCTTTGGGGTCGGCCGAGAGCTTCTGGAGGATCGGCCGGGCGAGCCCGTCCTCCTGATCGAGAAGGGACAGGAGGAGATGGGAGGGCGCGATCTCCTGCTGGTTGTGCTCCGATGCCAGTTCCTGGGCGGCTTTCAGGGCCTGCTGAGCTTTCAGGGTGAACTTGCTGAAGTCCATTGTGACCTCCTAAAATTTTTCTTCGAAAAATTTTAACTGATCATATTTCGATGTTTTGTTCTTTGATCGTTCAACTACTCCAATTTATTCATAATTCGGTTCAAAGAAGAAACTTCGGAGGGATTAAGCCGTCTCCACATTCCCCGGGGGAGGCCTCCCAGGGCGAGCGGACCGATCGCCATCCTTTGTAAAGAGGACACTTTGTTGCCCACCGCCTGGAGCATCCGCTTCACCTGGCGCTTTTTCCCTTCCCCGATGACGACCTCGACCCGGCGCCGGTCCGGGGAGAGGATCCTCACCCGGGCGGGGGCGGTCCGGAAGCCGTCGTCCAGCCGGACCCCTTTTTTCATCCTGTCCTCCTGCCGGACGGAGAGGGGGGCGGCCAGCTCCAGCCGGTACGTCTTCATCATCCGGTGGGACGGGTGGGTCAGCTTCTGGGCGAAGGCGCCGTCGTTGGTCAGGACCAGCAGCCCTTCCGAATCGAGGTCGAGCCGGCCGGCGGGGTAGAGCCGTTCGGAGATGCCGGGGATCAGGTCGGTCACCAGGGGGCGGCCGAAACGGTCCCGCAGGCTGCAGAGACAGCCGGACGGCTTGTGCAGCATCAGGTAGATTTTCTTCTCCGGCCGAACAACCCGGCCGTCCACCTCGACCGTGTCCGCGGCCGGGTCGACGACCGTCCCCGGTTCGGTGGCCGGCCGGCCGTTGACCGATACCCGGCCCCGGAGCATCATCCGCTCCGCTTCCCGCCGGGAGGCGACACCGGCCTGAGAAAGGTATTTTTGCAGACGCATTCTCATACCGCCCGGGCCAGTGTCAGCACATCCACCCTCTCCGCTCCCGCTTTCATCAATACCTCCGCGCACGCGCTGACGGTGGCGCCCGTGGTGTGGACATCATCGATCAGGAGAAGGGACCGGTCCCGGAAGCGGGCGGGGTCAACCACCCGGAAGGCGCCCCGGACGTTCTTCTCCCGCTCTTTCCGGCTCAGACGGGTCTGGGTCCCCGTGTACCGCTCCCGGATCAGGCCTTTCCGCTCCAGCCGGATCCCGGTCCGCCGGCTCAGGCCGGCGGCCAGAAGCGCCGACTGGTTGAACCCCCGTTCCCGCGCCTTGCGGGGATGGAGCGGGACCGCCAGGACTCCATCGTAATCTGACCGGCGATAGCGGGCCGAAAAGACCGCGTGCAGCCGTTCGGCCGCCGCCGCCGATAGGTAGGGGTTCCGGCTGTACTTGTAGCCGAGGACCAGGCTCTTGCCCGCTCCCCGGAGAAGGAAGGCCGCCCGGGCCCGGCGGAAGGGCGGAGGGTTCTTCCGGCAGGAGGAGCATTCCGCCGGGGGGAGCACCTCCCCCTCCAGGGGCCGCCCGCACCGGCCGCAGACCGGCCCGGTGATCAGGAAGAGAAACGGGAGACAGGCGGGGCAGAGATACTCCCGGTTCCGGTAATCGAGAAGCCGCCCGCAGTGGACGCACTCCTTCGGGAAGAAGAAATGCAGCAGCCATAGTAAACTTTCTGGCATTGAATGAAGTGAGTACATCCCCTTGAACATAAGAACAGATACTTGTTTCCCCGGTGGGATGATATCATGCGGGCACTCATAAATTTAAGGATAAAAATCACGTATCAAGCATATAGTGCAATGGAATGTTGGTGTTATGGTATACTTTGATTTATCGGGAATAATGCTGCATGGCATTAAAACACTAAAAAAGGCGGCCCCGCCAGAGGCGGGGCCGCCTTTTTACCCGCAATTATAATTTCCCGCAGGGGAATTATAATTACATCATGCCGTCCATTCCGCCCATGCCGCCTCTGGGCATGGCGGACATCTTATCCTCCTCCGGCACCTCGGTGATGATGCACTCGGTGGTGATCATCAGCCCGGCGATGCTGGCCGCGTTCTGGAGCGCCGTCCGGGTGACCTTGGTCGGGTCGATGATCCCGTCCTCGTACATGGAGCCATACTTGCCGGTGGTCACGTTGTACCCGTAGTCGCCCTTGTGCTTCAGGATCTCCTGGACGACGATCGCGCCTTCCTGGCCGGCGTTGTTGGCAAGCTGCCGGGCCGGGGTCTGGAGGGCTTTCTGGACCAGGCGGACGCCGATCTTCTCATCGCCCGACGCCTTGACCTTGTCGAGGCTCTCGATGCAGCGAAGCAGGGCGACCCCGCCGCCGGGGACGATCCCCTCTTCCACCGCGGCGCGGGTGGCATGGAGGGCGTCCTCCACCCGGGCTTTCTTCTCTTTCATCTCGGTCTCGGTGGCGGCTCCGACGTTGATCACGGCCACGCCGCCGGCCAGCTTGGCCAGCCGTTCCTGGAGCTTCTCGCGGTCGTAATCGGAGTCAGTGTCCTCGATCTGCTTCTTGATCTGGGCCACCCGGCCCTGAATATCGGCCGCGGTGCCCTTCCCTTCGATGATCGTGGTGTCTTCCTTCTCGACCACGATCCGCTTGGCCCGGCCCAGGTCCTCCAGGGAGACGTTCTCCAGCTTGATCCCGAGGTCCTCGGAGATCAGCCGGCCGCCGGTCAAAACGGCGATGTCTTCCATCATGGCCTTGCGGCGGTCGCCGAAACCCGGCGCCTTGACGGCGCAAGCCTTCAGCGTTCCCCGGATCTTGTTCACGACCAGGGCGGCCAGGGCCTCGCCCTCGACATCCTCGGCGATGACCAGAAGAGCGTTGCCGGTCTTGGCGATCTGTTCGAGCAGCGGGAGGAAGTCTTTCAGGTTGGCAATCTTCTTCTCGAAGATCAGGATGTAGGGATCCTCCAGGACCGCCTCCATGTTGTCGGCATCGGTGATGAAATACGGGGAGAGGTAGCCCTTGTCGAACTGCATCCCTTCCACCACATTCAGGTAGGTGGAGATCCCCTTCGCCTCTTCGACGGTGATCACGCCATCCTTGCCGACCTTGTCCATCGCTTCCGATATCCGGGCGCCGATGGTGGCGTCGTTGTTGGCGGAGATGGTGGCGACGGCGGTGATGTCCTTCCGGTCGTCGCTCACGTTCTTGCTCAGGCCCTGCAGTTCCTTGACCACCGCCTCGACGCCTCTCTCGATGCCCCGCTTGATGGCCATCGGGTTGCCGCCGGCGGTGACGCTTTTCAGCCCTTCCCGGTAGATGCTCTCCGCCAGAATGGTCGCGGTCGTGGTGCCGTCGCCGGCGTCGTCGCTGGTCTTGGAGGCAACTTCCCGGACCAGCTGGGCGCCCATGTTCTCAAACGGGTCTTCCAGCTCGACCTCCTTGGCCACGGTCACGCCGTCCTTGGTGATCGTGGGGGAGCCGAACTTCTTGTCCAGAACCACGTTCCGGCCCTTGGGGCCGAGAGTGACCTTGACCGCCCGGGTCAGCTGTTCCACCCCGCGCAGGATGGACTGACGGGCCGACTCGTCAAACTTCAATTGTTTTGCTGTCATCAACTGTGTCTCCTTTTGGGCTGATTACTTCACTATCGCCAAAATGTCATCCTGACTCAGAATCAAATAATCCTCGTCGTCGATCTTGACTTCCGTCCCGGAATACTTGCCGATCAGGACCTGATCGCCTTTCTTGACCTCGAGGTCGACCTTGGTCCCGTTCTCCAGGATCTTTCCGGTCCCGATGGCGATCACCTTCGCCTCCATCGGTTTTTCCTGGGCGGTGTCGGGGATGATGATCCCCCCCTTCTTCGACTCACCCGGCTCCAGTCTCTGAACCAGCACCCGGTCGCCTAACGGTTTGATATTCATGGGCCTTGCCTCCTTTTAAAATTTTTCTTCGAAAAATTTTAATATTGAACACATGTCATTTTTACTTCTTTATCGGGGTCTGACTTTTTTTCGATATCCCTGGTCACCTCCTTTTTAACTCTTGATCAATCAGAACGCAAACTGATATGCCGCGTCAATAAAACGGGGGCCCGCCGCCGATATTCCCGCTCACTTCTTGTTATCATCTTCGACTTCAAACTCGGCGTCGATCACCTCGCCCTCGGGGGCTTTTCCCTCTTCCGCTCCCGGCGGAGGCGGGGTCTGGGGCCCGGCGCCCGGGTCGCCCTGCCCGGGGGCGGTGGCCTGCTGGTACATCTCCTGGCTCACGGCGTGCCAGGCCTGGTTGAGGCCTTCGGTGGAGGACTTGATCTCGTCGACATCCTCCTTCTTGAGGGCGGCCTTCAGGCGTTCGACCGCGGCCTCGATCCGGGCTTTGGAGTCGGCGCCGATCTTGTTTTCGTTCTCCTTGAGGAGCTTTTCGGCCTGGTAAACGGCCGCCTCGCCCTGGTTCTTGGCGTCGACCGCCTCCCGGAGATTTTTATCTTCCTCGGCGTGCTGCTTGGACTCGTTCACCATCTTTTCCACCTCTTTATCGGAGAGACCGCTGGAGGCGGTGATGGTGATGTTCTGTTCCTTGCCGGTCCCCAGGTCCTTGGCGGACACGTTCAGGATGCCGTTGGCGTCGATGTCGAACGAGACCTCGATCTGGGGGACGCCGCGGGGAGCCGGCGGGATCCCGGTCAGGTGGAACTTTCCGATCGTCCGGTTGTTGGCGGCCATCTCGCGCTCGCCCTGGAGAACGTGAATCTCGACCTGGGTCTGGCTGTCGGCGGCGGTGGAGAAAATCTCGCTTTTCTTGGTCGGAATGGTGGTGTTGCGGTCGATCAGCCTGGTCATCACGCCGCCCAGGGTTTCGATCCCTAAAGAGAGCGGCGTCACGTCGAGCAGGAGGACATCCTTGACGTCCCCCTGGAGCACGCCGGCCTGGATGGCGGCGCCGACCGCCACCACCTCGTCCGGGTTGACCCCCTTGTGGGGCTCCTTTTGGAAGAGTTTCTTGACCGCCGCCTGGACGGCGGGCATCCGGGTCATCCCCCCAACCAGAATCACCTCGTCGATCTGGTCCGTCTTCAGGTTGGCGTCCTTGAGCGCCTGCTCGCAGGGCTTCCTGGTCCGCTCGATCAGGTCCTCGCAGAGCGAGTCCAGCTTGGCCCGGGTCAGTTTCATGGAGAGATGCTTGGGACCGGCAGCGTCCGCGGTGATAAAAGGCAAGTTGATTTCGGTCTCCATGGTGCTGGAGAGCTCGCACTTTGCCTTCTCGGCGGTCTCTTTCAGCCGCTGGAGAGCCATCGGGTCATGCTTGAGATCGATCCCCTGTTCCTTCTTGAACTCCCCGGCGATCCAGTCGATGACCCGCTGGTCGAAATCATCCCCCCCCAGATGGGTGTCCCCGTTGGTGGACTTGACTTCAAAAACACCCTCACCGATCTCCAGGATCGATATGTCGAAGGTGCCCCCGCCCAGGTCGAAGACGGCGATCTTTTCGTCTTTTTTCTTTTCCAGGCCGTAGGCCAGGGAGGCTGCCGTCGGTTCGTTGATGATCCGGGGGACATCAAGGCCGGCGATTTTGCCGGCGTCCTTGGTGGCCTGGCGCTGGCTGTCGTTGAAATAGGCCGGCACGGTGATGACCGCGCCGGAAACCTTATCCCCCAGGTGGGCTTCGGCGTCCTGCTTCAGCTTCCGCAAGATCATGGCGGAGATCTCGGGAGGGGAGTACACTTTCCCTTCCGCTTCCACGCGGGCATCGCCGTTGGAAGCCTTGATCACTTTGTAGGGGACGAGCTTGATCTCGGACTGCACTTCGTCGTATCGGCGCCCCATGAACCGCTTGATCGAGAAGATGGTGTTCACGGGGTTGGTGATGGCCTGCCGCTTGGCCGGCTGGCCGATCAGTCGTTCGCCGGTCTTGGTAAAAGCGACCACGGACGGGGTGGTCCGGCTTCCCTCGGCATTGGGGATGACCTTCGGTTCCTTCCCTTCCATCACCGCCATACACGAGTTGGTGGTACCTAAATCTATCCCGATCACTTTAGGCATTTATTTTTCCTCCTCGGATTTATCTAAATTATCTTGCTTCGCTCGCAAATTCAGATAATTACATTTTTTATAATGATTAAACTTATAGATTTAATATTAATAAATGTCCAACGGCTTGCGCCAATACGGTAACTCCGACCCATTATTGATATTCCGAAGGAACATGGTTATTCGAGTCATACACTATAGATGCAATTAACATGCCACTTCGGAAGAATATCCCTAAAAATAAATAATTCATTGCAACTAGTTAAAATTAAATCAATTATAAAAACAGCCAGTATACTATCAACAGAGTTTGCCGGCTGGATGGATGAGTAATCATGACACACATTCAGCCTGCTGTCACGGCAGTGTATCTTTTTGTCTCAGTCGGGACGCTGGGATCTGTCGGATGAATTATGAGGAGTACTGGAGTGATGGTGTGGTCAAATATAGGGTGATGGAGTGTTGGAATGATGGAGTGATGGTGACTGTCTCCCTTTATCCATCAATCCCCCTTCTTACCTTTTTATTCAATTCTCTTTCGTGTTCTTCGTATACTTCGTGGTATTATTCCCCTAATTAGATGACCTTGCATTCGTCCATCGGCGGCATGGGGGCGATCACAAGGATCGCCCCTACACCCGGTTTATTGAAATTCCGAGGCAGCAGGTTATGATCACCGAAAAAGAACGAGATGAACTGCTCCGCCGGGCCGGGGAAGCCAGGAAGCACGCCCATGCTCCCTACAGCAGATACCTGGTGGGGGCGACGGTCCTCACCGCGAAGGGAAACTACTTTAGCGGCTGCAACGTGGAGAACGCGGCGTTCACCATCACCACCCACGCGGAAGGGAACGCGCTGGGCGCCGCAGTCGCGGCCGGGGAGACCGAGTTCACGGCGCTTTTAGTGCTGACCGACGGTTCCCCTCCCCCATTCCCCTGCGCCATCTGCCGCCAGTCCCTGGCCGAGTTCGACCGGGGTGAGATGCTGATCCTGGCCGCCAATACCGGCGGAGAGATCCGGGAGATCCGGTTCTCCGAACTTTATCCGGAGATGTTCGGCCCCCACAAACTGGGGATATAATTTTCCCCTCACCGGAACGGTGAGGGGAAAATTATAACATCGAGATCGGGTCGACATCGACCTCGATTTTCACGTCCCGGTCGCGGCCCAGTCCCGGGAGCACCTCCCGGAGGGCCCGGAGAGTGGAGACCACCCCCTTCGTCTTCATCAGCAGCTGATGGCGGTACCGGCCCCGGATCCGGCTGATCGGGGGCGGGGCGGACCCCATGATCTCGTCCGCCCTGTCCAGGGCGGGGGCGAGGAGCCGCCCGAGATGCTCGCAGACCCGCCGGCTCTTTTCCTCGTTGCGGGAAAGGACCGTCACGATGATGAAGTGATTGAGGGGCGGGTAGCCCAGCTCCTCCCGGAACACAATCTCTTTTTCGAAGAACGGCCCGTACTCCTGCCGGACGGCGGCGACGAGGGCGGGATGGCTCGGAGAATAGGTCTGGACGATGACCGTCCCCTTCAGCTCCCCCCGGCCCGCCCGGCCGGCGACCTGGGTCAGAATCTGGAAGGTGTACTCGGTGGCCCGGAAGTCGGCCAGGCTCAACGCCGTGTCGGCCATGATCACCCCGACCAGGGTCACGTTGGGGTAATCGAGCCCCTTGGCGATCATCTGGGTCCCGACCAGGATGTCAATCCGTCCAGCCTTGAACTCCTCCAGTATCCGGCGGTGGGCGTCCCGTTCGCCGACCGCGTCGGTGTCCATCCTCCGGACCCGGGCCCGCGGGAATATTTTCCCGATCTGCTCCTCGATCCGCTGGGTCCCCCGGCCGGAAAAGGTCAGATGTTTCGACCCGCAGGCCGGGCACCGGGGCGGCGGGGGGGCGGTGCAGCCGCAGATGTGGCAGACCTGGCGGCCGGTCCGCTTGTGGTAGGTCAGCGAGACGCTGCAGTGGCTGCACCGGGCGACATAGCCGCAGTCCGGGCAGGTAAGCACGGTGAAGAACCCCCGGCGGTTCAGGAAGAGGATCGTCTGCCTCCCCGCGTCCAGGTTGTTTTTTATCTCGACGAGCAGGGTGTCCGAGAAAGAGATGCCGCCCTTCTGCCGCTCCCACTCCCGGCGCATATCGACGATCTTCACCGCCGGCAACATCGCCTCCTCGGGCCGGTTCCGCAGGGAGAGAAGCGTGTACTTCCCCTGCCGCTGGTTATAGTAGCTTTCGATCGACGGGGTCGCCGAGCCGAGGATGACCCCGCATCCATCGATCTTGCCCCGCATCACGGCCACGTCGCGGGCGTGGTAAAAGGGGCTGATCGCGGACTGCTTGTATGACGTCTCGTGCTCCTCGTCGACGATGATCAGGCCGGGGTTCTTCAGCGGGGCGAAGACCGCCGAGCGCGGGCCGAGGACGACCCGGGCGCGGCCGTCCGCGATCCGCCGCCAGGCCTCGTAGCGCTCTCCCGCGGACTGGGCGCTGTGGATGATGACCACCTCTTCCCCGAAGCGAGCCCGGAACCTCTCCCCGGTCTGCGGGGTCAGGGATATTTCCGGGACCAGCACGAGCGCCTCCTTCTCCCTCTCCAGCACCAGCGAGATGGCCTGGAGGTAGATCTCGGTCTTGCCGCTCCCGGTAATCCCGTGAAGAAGAAAGACCAGGAAATCTTCACCGGCGATCGCCTCCCGGATCGCCGCGAAAGCGGCCTCCTGTTCCCCGGTGAGCCGGAGGGGGCGGGTGGGCAGGATATCCTCTCGCCGACGCCGGGCGGCATACCGGTCTTCCCCGGCCACGGCGACCAGCCCCTTCTTCTCCAGGGCGGCGAGCGAGCCGCGGGAGGAGGAGGCGGACTTTAGAAGGTCGGCAACGGCCACCGGGCCTCCCCTTTTCCGGGCCAGGCAGTCGAGGATGGCGGCCTGCCGGGGGGCTTTTCCGATCAGTTCCGGTATCGCGGCCCGGGCCTGTTCCTCCGGCACGGAGAGGGACGCCTGCCGGATCAATGCCGGCTGCCGGCTGTTCCGAACCGGGGCCGGCAGCGCGGTCTTGAAGGCCCGGGGGAACGAACAGAAGTAGTACCGGGAGACCCATCGGATCAAGGAGACCAGGCTCTCCCCGAAGAGGGGCTCCGCCTGGATGATCCGGATCAGCGGCCGCGGCTCCTTGCCGGGGGGGGATTCCTTCACCAGGCCGGTCACGAAGCCGGCGGCACGCGTTCCGCCCAGAGGGACCAGGACCTTCTGCCCCACCCGCAGTCTCCCGGCCAGGGCGCCGGGGATCGCGTAGGTGAAACAGAGATCGGCCGGGAGGTTTATGACAACCTCGGCGTAGTGAATATCGTCACTTGGTGGAATAACACTCATAGAAAAGCTGAACGTTCATTCTTTTTTCTGTCATCTATCAGTCGTTGCAACCGCGGTTTTTATTCCATTTTTTCTAAAAAATCCCGCAGCATCTTCATGTCCTCCCAGACTTTCTTCCGGTTCTCCGGGGTGTAGACCCGGAGCAGGTAGGCGGGGTGGTAGGTGGGGAGGAGGGGGATCCCCCGGTAATCGTGGAACCGGCCCCGGAGCCGGCCGATCCCGGACTCGGTTTCCAGCAGGGTCTTGACGGCCGGGGAGCCAAGGGTGACGATAACGCGGGGGCGCAGGAGCTCGATCTGCTTCTCCAGGAAGGGCCGGCAGGCGGCCGCCTCATCTGATTGGGGATCGCGGTTGTCGGGCGGACGGCACTTCACGATGTTCGTGATGTACACGTCATCGCGGCTGAGCGAGATCGAGGACAGGACTTTCTCCAGGAGCTGCCCCGAGCGGCCCACGAACGGGCGCCCGATCCGGTCTTCATCCGCTCCCGGCCCCTCGCCGATAAAAAGAATCCGTTTCCGGTTCCCGCCCTCTCCGGGGACGACCTGCCGGCGGGTGGAAGCGAGGCCGCATTTCCGGCAGCCCGCGATCTCCCGGAGCAGGGCCCGAAACCGCTCCGGAAGAGAGGCCGCCTCCTTTTCCGGGAGGGTCTTTTCCGCCGCCGGGGGGGCCGTCCGGGCCGCCCGGGGTTTCTTCTTCACCAAGCCGGCCGGGCCGCGGGCCGACTCGACGGTTTCAATCCCCTCCTCCTTCAGCTGCTCGAAAAAGCGGCGGAAATCGTAGAGGAGCTCCCGCATTTTCTCCTCTATTTTTTCTTCGCTTTTATTCACAACACGTTCCGTTTTAACCTGGATTGTTCATGAAAATGAAATATTTTCATGAACAATCCAGGTTACTGATTATCTTTCAATGTATTGTGGAAAGCAAACGTGTTCACACGCCGAAAGCACACTATTTTATCTTCCCCGAAAGGACTACGTGCTGTTCTTCCGGTTAACCCGATTTACGGCTGTCTGTCGCCAGACAGCCGTAAATCGGGTTAAATCATTATGCCTGAATATCCGCGCGACATCAATAACCCGATTTATTCATACATCGGGTTAGTTTTAAAACGGGAGTAACAGCCCTGAAGGCGTCAAACCCGCAAGAGCGGTCTGACGATCTCGTCAAAGATACTGAAGGATGCCTGAAGAGCCGGTGATTCAACCGGAAGCCGCAGGAGGGACTTCTCCTCCAGGTCGAAGGCGTCGACCAGGGGATCGTGAGGGATCGCTCCGATCAGGGAGAGCCCGGGGGGGGCGGTGGGCGGGCTCCCCGCCTCCATCGCGGCCGGCACCTGATTGAAGATGAGGTGCTCCGCTTTCGCTTCGATCTTCAGCTCCCGGACCAGATCGTGAATGCGGACGGCGGTCTTCAGCCCCCGGGGGCTGGGGCCGAAGACGATCAGGAGAAGATCCAGGCGGCGCAGGAGCCGGCGGCTCAGATGTTCCAGACCCGCTTCATTGTCAACCACCATCGCCGGGTATTGAACGGAGATGGCCTGCAGGATGCTCCGCAGGACCTGGTTCGGGTAGCAGTAACAGCCGGGCCCTTCGGGCCGGCCCATGGTGATCAGGTCGTACCCGTCTTCCTCGGCGATGCTTTCCTCGAGGCCCATCCGCAGCAGTTCCTGCTTGCTCAGGGCGGTGGGATTTTTTTTCGTCTCCTCTAAAAGCTCGTCGCAGATCGTGCCCACATCCCCGTCCGGGGCAATCCCCAGCACCCGCCCCAGGTTGGCGTTGGGGTCGGCGTCCACCGCCAGGACCGGGCGGGGCCCCTTCTCCAGCAGATACCTGATCAGGAGGGCCGCAACGGTGGTCTTCCCCACCCCGCCTTTGCCGCAGATGCCGATGATTGCCGTCACAATTATTCCCAGAGTAATCTATCAATTTTTCAATGTATCACAATTAGGTTTTGAAGCCGCAAGGTTTATAAATTCCAAATTACAAATTCCTCAGCCAGAGGCTGATCCGCCTCTGGCGGAGATCAGCCTTTGGCTGAGGAATTTGTGATTTGGGATTTCAAGGAGCTATTCATTTTTTATTCGCTCGGATATTTCATAGTTAATCTTCAATATCTTCCGGCACTGCTCCGGTGTCACCGTCCCCATCCCGCAGCTGGGGGTGATCAGGGATTTCTCGATCAGCTCGGTGCGGGGAATCCCCTCCTCTTCCAGTCTTTCCCATGAAACCATCAGCCGCTTCCAGAGAGAGTCGGCGTCCTCACTGTCGATATCACTGGTAGAGGGAGTAATTCCCCAGGCCAGCAAGCCACCCCGTTCCAGAAAATCCCGGACCTGCCCGGCATAGAGAAGAAGGTTTTTCGCATAGCCGAACGCGTCGAAACTCAGGATATCGACATCGGTTCTCATCAGAATCGACCAGTCGGTATTGGCACAGCAATGTATCCCGGCCAGCGCCCCCTCCTGGTGAATCCCGGCAATCACCTCATTCAATTTTTCGATCACATCCCCGATCCGGAGACTGACCAGGGCCGAGCCGACCGACGCCAGGTACGGTTCATCGATGAAGATGAGGACCCGGTCGCAGTAGGGCGAGCATTTCCCTACCTGCCATCGTGCTTTCAGGGCGATTGTCTTCGTTATGGCGTCGAATATTTCCGCGTTATACAGGGACGGCTTCCGGTTCTGATCGGTGATGGTGAGGCCGAAGGTGATCGGGCCGGTCACGCACCCCTTGATATTAGGATAGCGGTGCCCCAAAGCCAGATACTTCAATAATGAATCAAATCCAAGAGCGTAGTCCGGAGTAGGGCCGAAGAATTCCAGGTCCTCCTCAATCAATTTCAGGTAGAAAGCTTCCAGTTCGGCACCGAGACCATCATCGATTCTGAAAGAAATCTTTCCCCCCTCGATATCCAGAATCAGGGCGGGCATCCCTTTGCTGAACTGGGGACACATGTTCTCTTTCAGACCCCTTTTCGGCAGCTGCGGCCAGGCGGGAGCTTCGGGGAGGTACTCCCGGATCAGGTCAAGGGCCGGCGCCGGGTCGATCTGCGGAAAACTCCCGATCGCGGTCGCTAAACCGCAGGGTTTGAACTCGTCTATTCTGTCGCCCGTGTTATCCATGTTATCCATAACAATTCACCTGAGAAAAATCCCAAATTCCAAGCGCCTCAGCCAAAGGCTGATCTCCTCCAGAGGCGGATCAGCCTCGGGCTGAAGCCTCCGGCTGAAAATAACAAATAAATCACAAATAAATTCCTCAGCCAAAGGCTGATCAGCCTCCGGCTGAAAATCACAATGACCAAAACGATCAGGCTACACCGTCAGATGTGGAACGGTTGTTTGTTATTTGGGATTTGTTATTTGAAATTTCGGGCTCTCTTCCATTTTGTGTGGGTAGTTATTCACCACCGGGCTTGTCCTGCCCTTATCCCGTAAAATAAGCTGGTAGGAATCATTCATCTGCTAATGAGAACCCCATACACATTGTTTGCAAGCATGAATAACCTTTCCACAACACCTCATGACCGGGTGGTGGATCTTTACCTCGGCCCAGATATC
>JAZDIV010000072.1:0-9494 GCA_043804695.1 PVC group bacterium
GTGCACCACGGCAACGGCACTCAGGACGTTTTTTACGCCGACCCCTCCGTCTTCTATTTCAGCGTTCACCAGTTCCCCCATTACCCGGGCTCCGGCGCCGCCGGCGAGACCGGGACCGGAGCGGGGGAGGGATATACGCTGAATGTCCCCCTTTCTCCCGGCGCGGGCGATGGGGAGTATCTCTGTGTCTTCCGGGATAAGCTCGTTCCCGCCCTGGACGCTTTCCGGCCCGAGTTTGTCTTCATCTCGGCCGGATTTGACGCTCACCGGCGGGACCCGCTCGCCTCAATGGATCTGACCGACGAGGGGTACGGAAGGCTGACGGCCCTGGTCGCCGGCATCGCCCGGGAGCACGCGTCCGGGCGCCTGGTCTCGGTCCTGGAGGGGGGATACGATCTTGATGCTTTGGCGGCGTCCGTCGCCGCCCATGTGCAGGCCTTAACCCGATGATTCATTTGAACGTTGAACGTTCAACGTTGAATGTTCAACGTTCAATGGTAATAAATGGGACGTGATCATGAAGACCCAGCAAGCCATTCCCCGCGGTTCCCTCATCATTCTCCTCCTGATCGTCGCCCCCCTGATCGTCTTTGGTCCGGCCGTGCACTACGGGTTCGTGGGATGGGACGACGACATTCATGTCTATGCCAACCGTTATCTGGCGTCCCTCGCCCCGGGCAACATCGTCCATTTCTGGTCCTCTCCGCATGAAGCGATGTACATCCCGGTCACTTTCACCGCCTGGGCGTTTCTGGCCGCCCTTTCCCGTTTCCTGGCCCCCGCCGGCGCCGCCTTCGGTTTGTACCCGGCGGTCTTTCATCACGCGAACCTGATCCTTCATCTTCTCAATGTTTTCCTCCTCTACGGGATCATCAAGATTCTTTTCCGGGGGAGCAGCACCGATCAGGGCCGGATCGAATGGTCCGCCGCCCTGGGAGCGCTTCTCTTCGCCCTCCATCCGGTCCAGGTCGAGCCGGTGGTCTGGATCTCCAGCCTGAAGGACGTGCTCTGCGGATTTTTTTCTCTCCTCGCGCTCCGAAACTACATCAGGTACGCTCAAGCGGTGGAGATCAACCGGGAGCTACCCGGTGTCAATCGCCGGCAGAGAAAGCGTTACGGGGTGTACGCGACCGCGGCTTTTGCCCTGGCTCTTCTCTCGAAACCGGCGGCGGTTCCGGTCGTGGCGATCGGATGGCTGCTCGTTCATTTTCGCTGGAGAGAGGAGCAGTTGACAGGCCGCCGCGGTTTCCCGAAAACGCTCTTTTTCCCGCCTTTCACCCTGCTTCTTCTCTGGCTGGTGATGACCCTGCCGGTTATCTTGATGGCCAGGTTCTCGGAACAGGAGATCCCGCTGGGGTATGTTGCCCCGCTCCCGGCCCGGTTCCTTCTGGCGCTGGACGCGGTCGCCCTCTATCTCTATAAGCTGTTTATCCCCCTTCAGCTGGGCATTGATTACGGCCGGACGCCGGCCCGGGTGATGGAGCAGGGATGGCTGTACTACAGCTGGCTCCTGCCGGCCGTCATCGGGGCATCCGTTTTATTCCTGAAGGATCGCCGGCACTGGCTGATCATTCTGGGTGTCTTCACTGCCGGCCTGCTCCCGGTTCTGGGTTTGGTCCCTCACGGGTATCAGGTATTTTCAACGGTGGCCGACCGCTTTCTCTACCTCTCGATGATCGCCCCGGCTCTCGCCCTCTCCTGGGTTTTCCTCCGCCATCGCCGCCGGGCCGCCGGCGGCGTCTGCATCGCGATCCCGGTTGTCTGTTCGGCGCTCAGTTTCCTCCAGGTGAGGCACTGGTCGGAGAACGGATCCCTCTTCCAGCACGCCCTCAGAGTCAATCCCGCCAGCTACATGGCCCATTACAACCTGGGGATGACCCGAGCCGGGGAGGGGAAGCCCGCCGAGGCGATCAGCCACTATCGGCGGGCGATCGAGATCAAGCCCGACTACGGCCGTGCCCACAACAACCTGGGCGCGATTCTGACCGAGCAGGGAAGCTTTGTCGAGGCGATCCCTTACTACGCCGAGGCCTACCGGCTGGAGCCCGGGAATCAGCGGGCTTTTTTTAACCTCTACAGCGCCTATAACGACCTGGGCCTGAAACTGGCGGAGAAAGGGGATCTGCCCTCCGCCGTCGGCTGCTACCGGGAAGCGCTTCGGCTTCATCCCGCCTACGTCGCCGCCCGCAATAACCTGGGGAACGCCCTGGCCGCCCGGGGGGAGCTGGAGGAGGCGGCCGGGCAGTACCGGGAGGCGATCCGTCTCAACCCCGGGTACGCGATGGCGTATAACAATCTGGGCACCGTATATGCCCGGCAGGGAAGACGCGAGGAAGCGGAGAATCTGTATATCAGGGCTCTCCGGATTGAGCCCGGCCTGGCCGAAGCCCGGAAGAATCTGTCTCTTATTTTTTCTCCGAAAAAATAAGAATGTGCAAGCAGTGAAGCAATGTTGCAGAATTATCTTAAGTCACCGATATTGCCCCAATGGAATCATGACAGTATTGATTCAAAACATAAATTTGCGAGCGCAGCGAGCGAATTTATTGTTTCGGAATTTTAAAACAGTAGCGTGAGGTGTAAGGCATCGGGTAAAAAGTTTCCTTACACATTACACCTTACACTTTACACTTCAAGTAGCGCCGAAGGCGCTAATTAATAAAGTGAAATTTCCCCGTAGATCCGGAGTCCTGCTGCATGTCACAGCCCTCCCCTCGCCCTATGGGATCGGCGACCTGGGGGAGGGGGCGTACCGTTTTGTCGATTTCCTGGCCGATTCCGGGCAGGGGCTGTGGGAAGTCCTTCCGCTGGCGCCCCTGAGTTTCGGGAACTCCCCCTATTCCTGTCCTTCCGCCCTGGCCGGAAACCCCCTGCTGATCAGCCCGGAGGAACTGGTCCGGGAAGGCATTCTCTCCCGGGACGATCTCCCCGCTTTCGAAAGCGGATCCCCCGACCGGGTGGACTTCGGCCGGGCCGGTCCCGTGAAGATGAGGCTGCTGGAGAGGGCCCATGATCGTTTCCGGGCCGGAGCCGGCAGGAGAGACAGGGAGGAGCTGGAGGTTTTTTGCGCCGGGAACGCGCGCTGGCTGGATGATTATGCGCTTTACGCCGCCCTGAAGGAGCGCCATCAGGGGCGCCCCTGGCATAGCTGGCCCCGGCCGCTCGCTTTCCGGGAAGAGTCAGCCATCAAGAGAGCCCGCGTGGAGCTGGCCCGCGCCATCGAAGGAGTCCGGTTCCGCCAGTATCTTTTTTCCCGGCAATGGCGCCGGCTCCGCGAGCACGCGAATCGGCGCGGGATCAGCATTATCGGGGATCTGCCATTTTTCGTCAATCATGACAGCGTCGATGTCTGGGGCCGCCGCCGGTTCTTTCTCCTGGACGGCGCCGGCCGGCGCCTCGCCCTCTCCGGGGTCCCCCCGAACCGGGCCGGGGTCAGCCAGATCTGGGATATGCCGCTCTATAACTGGGAAGCGATGGCCGATGCCGGATTCCCGTGGTGGAGCCTGCGCTTCTCCGGGGTTCTGGGCGAAGTCGATATCGTCCGGGTGGACCACTTCTCGGGATTTTTTGCCTGCTGGCACGTCGATGTCGGCGCGAGGACATCCGCCGAGGGACGGTGGGTTTTGGGCCCCGGGGCATCGCTGTTCCGCTCGATCGAGGAAGAACAGGGCCCCCTGCCCATCATCGCCGAGGGCATGGAGCCGGGGATCAAGCGGGAGACGAACGCGCTGCTGGCCGTACTCGGCTACCCGGGCATCCGGATACTGCAGCACGGTTTCCCCGGCCACCCGGACAATCCCCACCTGCCGGAGGAATACCCGGAGGAGTGCGCCGCCTACACGGGGACCCATGATGACGATACCACGATCGGCTGGTTCGCGGCCCAGTCCCCCGGGACGAAGAGGCGCATCCGTGACTACCTGGGGACCAAAACCGCCCGGGGGATTAACTGGAAAGTCATCGACGCAGTCCTCCAGTCGGCCGCGGATACCGTCATCATTCCGCTTCAGGATGTCCTCGGACTGGGAAGCGAGGCGAGAATGAACGTCCCCGGCGCCGTCTCCGGGCAGTGGGAGTGGCGGTATCGTCCGGCGATGGTCACCGCTAAAACGGTGAAGAGGTTTCTAAAATGCACCCGGAGTTCCGGGAGGTGAGAAGATGGAATTCCCCCGTCAGGCAGGTGTTCTGCTTCATATCACGTCTTTACCGGGGCCCTCGGGCATCGGCGACCTCGGTCCGGGGGCTGCCCGTTTCGCTGATTTCCTGGCTGAATCGGGGGTGAAGCTGTGGCAGATCCTGCCCCTCAACCCGATCGGTGCCGGTAACTGCCCTTATTCCAGCCCTTCCGCCTTCGCCGGCAACCCGCTGCTGATCAGCCTGGAATCACTGGCGGAGGAAGGATTAATCCGGCGCGCCGACTTTGTGCGCCGCCCCGCCTTTCCCTCCCGGCGGGTTGACTTCCCGAAGGTAATCAGCTACAAAAGTCGTCTGCTCAAGACGGCCTTCGATCGTTTCTCCCGGGACGCCCGGAGAAAAAACTGCCGCCGGTTTGAATCCTTTAAGAAAAAAAATGCCCCCTGGCTGGAAGATTACGCGCTCTTCGTCTCCCTGAAAAAGCGGTTTAAGGGGAAACCCTGGTTTCAATGGCCCGCACCGCTCAGGTTGCGGGAAGAGTCCGTACTGGAACGATGGAGAGAAGAACTGGCGGAAGATATCGGCCATGTACAGTTCAGGCAGTATCTGTTTTTCAGGCAGTGGGCCCGTTTCCGGGCTTTGGTAAACGGGCGGGGAATCAGGATCATCGGGGATATCCCCTTCTTCGTCAATCAGGACAGCGCCGACGCCTGGGCAAACAGTTCACTTTTTCTCATGGACGCCCGCGGCCGCCGTACCGCTCTCTCCGGTGTCCCCCCCCCGAAGGGGGGAAAGGTCGGGCAGATATGGGGAAATCCACTTTACGACTGGCAGGAGATGAAGAAGGACGACTTCAGATGGTGGCGGGGACGCTTTGGAAGAGTTCTCAGCCTGGTGGATATCATCCGGGTGGACCACTTCTCGGGTTTCCATGCCTGCTGGCATATTCCGACGAAAAATCCATCCTCGCGGAAGGGAAGATGGGTAAAGGGTCCCGGAGCGGCTCTTTTTCGGCGGCTCCAGGATGGCAGGGGGGGGGCGCTGCCGATTATTGCCGAAGCGCTGGAAGCCGAGATTCAGAAACCGGTGGACCGGCTCATGAAAGAGTTCGCCATCCCCGGTGTCCGGGAACTGCAGTTCGGACTGGAAGGCGGCCCATCGGGATATCATCATCCCGAAAGTATCCCTCGGAACTCCGCCTTCTATACCGGGCTCCACGATAATGACACGTCCATCGGCTGGTTCCGCCACCTGAACCCGAAGAAGCAAAAGAAGGTTCTCGCGGTTCTGGGTGTCGGGAAGCGAGACGTGAACTGGGGCATGATCCGGGCCGTTTTCGACTCGGTTGCCGATACCGCCGTCGTTCCTCTCCAGGATGTTCTCGATCTGGGCAGTTCGGCCCGGATGAACGTGCCGGGGCAAGCGAGGGGACAGTGGGGATGGCGTTTCGAAGCCGGGGATCTGACCGGCGGCCTGTCCCGGCGCCTGGCGGAATTGGTTTCGGGAACCGGCCGTTAACCCGATTTATTCATAAATCAAGCAGGGACACGGATAGCCGTGTCCCTGCTTTGTGATTTTTAAAAATACCGCCGCCCGGGGGCGCGGTGTTTTTAAATTTTTGCCACCGCGTCCTGAGCCGCCTTCGCGACCCGGAACTTCAAGACCGTCTTGGCCGCGATTTTGATCTTCTGGCCGGTCGCCGGATTCCTGCCCATGCGGGCTTTCCGGCGCATCTTGATGAATTTCCCCAGACCGGGGAGAATGATGCCCTCTTTCGCCTTGGCGCCTTTGTAGACGAGGCCCACCAATGACTCGTACGCTGCCAGGGCGGCCTTCTTTGAGATCCCCGCGTCCTTGGCGATCTGGGCGATAATGTCCTTCTTGGTCTTTGCCATTTTCTTGCCTCCTTGATCAGTGGCTGGTTAGGGATTGCCCGTGCCTGTGCCTGAATACCGGGAGAACGGTACCATAATAAGAGACAAGGTCAAGCTTATTTTTTACATCGGGGGAAATAATGACTCCGGTTGTGCCGGGGTATCCCGTCTTCGGTCGGAAAAATGATCCAGGTCCTCTCCGGAAGAAAGAAACGGTCCTTTTCAGCCCGGGGGCAGCGCGGCCCGGTAGAGGACGGCTTCCCCCCGGATCGAGAAATCGCCGACTCCATAGGGGATGAAGACGGATTCGCCCCTTTTTACTCCGATCGTTAGAGCGCCCTTGCCGGTAATCAGGCACCCCCCTCCGACGCAGAGGAGGATCTCGGCGCCGTTCCGGTCACCGGCCGTGAACGAACCGGCGGTTGTGGTGGAAATCCGGGAAAGCTGAAATTCCGGGGCGGGCGTCCGGTAGACGAACTCGATCCCGTTGCCGGTCTCCGGCTTTCGAGGGCGCACCGCTTTTGCGGAAAAGGAGAGAATAGCCAGAAGCTCCGCTCCATCGACATGCTTGGCGGTCAGCCCTCCCCGGAGGACATTATCGGAGCTGGACATGATTTCCACCCCCGCCCCCTCCAGGTAGGAGTGGAGAACCCCCGCCCGGACAAAGAGGGCTTCCCCGGGTTCGAGGTCGATGATGTTGAGGAAGAGGGGGGCGGCGACGCCGATATCTTTCGGATAGCGCTCCGCGATCCGCGCGATCCAGCGGAGGGCCGGCCCCCCGCTCCCGCATCGGGAGTCCGCCGCGCGGGCCCGGTCCAGCAGCGTGCTCAGGAGCAGTTCTCTTTTTTGACCGGAGAGAAAGAGCAGGGTCCGGAACAGAGAACGGAGACGGTGTTCGGACGGATCATCCAGAAAAGCCTCTCCGCCGGGGAGGAACGCGCCGAGATCGAGACTCGAGAGGAGGGCGGCAATCTCCAAAAGGGGGCGAAACCCGCAGAGGGAGTGGAAAGGCGTCAACGCGCAGAGCAATTCCTGTTTGTGGTTGGGGTCCCGGTAATTGCGTTCCGGATCGTCGGGCGGGATCCCCGCCTGGTTCTCCCTCTGGAAGCCGGCCCGGGACTGTCTCTCATCCGGGTGAGCCTGAATGGAGAGCGGAACGTCCGCGGCCAGAACCTTACAGAGAAACGGCAGGGTGCCGTTGAATCGTTTGGCCGCCCGCTCCCCCAGCATCCCCGCCGGGTCCCGCCGGATCAGCTCGTTCAGGGGGATCAGCCGGCCGCCGTCGTCTGCCCGGGACGGCGCCTGAGGATGCGCTCCTATCCATAATTCGGCCCAGGGGTCCGCGGCCGGGACCTTCTCCCCCAGCAGACCGGGGATAAAGGTCCGCGATCCCCAGGCGTATTTCCGGATCGTGTTTTCCAGCCGATAAATCAAGAACTTAGCCCTCATTTCGTTCGGGCAACGTTCTGAAGTGCCTAAAGTTTAAAGTGCCTAAAGTTGAAAAACTACTCGCCGTTATCGGAGTGGGAACGCTCTTGTTCAGCTTTTTGATAATTATTGTCCCGATCTATTTATTCAGAAATATCGTTATCCCGACGGATGTAGGGACGGATGTCGGGAAAATTCCGAAAAAGAAATGACAGGGTAGCATAAATATTCTTTCATGACAAGACGATCCTGGTGTAGTATTTATTTTTGCTCCGCTAAAATAGATAAGTGAGCTAATTTACAGGGAGAACATGATGAAGAAAGCGTTGATAACCGGAATCACCGGTCAGGACGGGTCCTACCTGACGGAATTTCTGCTCGAAAAGGGATACCGCATTTACGGCCTGCAGCGCCGGAGCAGCACCATCACCACCGAACGTCTCGATCATCTGCTGGAAGAGGGGCTGGAGTTGATATCGGGCGACCTGATCGATGAGAACTCTTTGATCAAGGCCCTGGAGGAAGCGACACCGGACGAAGTCTACAACCTGGCGGCCCAGTCATTTGTGCCGGCTTCCTGGCATCAGCCGCTTCTCACCGGCGAGGTGACCGGTCTGGGGGTGACCAGGATGCTGGAGGCCATCCGCCTGGTCAATCCGAAAATCCGTTTTTATCAGGCGTCGTCAAGCGAGATGTTCGGGAAAGTCAGGGAGACTCCCCAGCGTGAATCGACCCCGTTTTACCCCCGCAGCCCCTATGGCGTCGCCAAGGTGTACGGCCACTGGATCACGGTTAACTACCGGGAAAGTTATGATATGTACGCCGTTTCGGGAATTCTTTTCAATCATGAATCTCCCCGGAGAGGTCTGGAATTCGTGACCAGAAAAGTAACCCGCGCCGTGGCGATGATCAAGGCCGGCATCCAGAAGGAGCTGCGGCTGGGGAACCTGAAGGCGAAGAGGGACTGGGGTTTTGCCGGGGACTATGTCCGGGCGATGTGGTTGATGCTGCAGCCGGAGAAGCCGGAGGATTATGTCATCGCCACCGGACAAACCAATACGGTGGAAAAGATGTGCGAGATCGCTTTTGCCCGGGCCGGTCTTGACTGGCGGGATTTTGTCGTTGTCGATCAGCAGTTCTACCGCCCGGCCGAGGTCCAGCTCCTGCTGGGGGACGGCACGAAAGCCCGTCAGCAGCTGGGATGGGAGCCGGAGGTGACTTTCCAGGCCCTGATCGAGATGATGGTCGATGCCGACGTGGAACGGGTCAATAACCTGATCCAGTGGGGGGTGATCGGGGGAGGAAAGCAACTTTTAAACAAATGAATCGGGACAATAATTGTTAGCCACCAAGGCACCAAGACACCAAGAAAAGAGAGAAAAGAGAAAAATACTCACCTTATGTGGTTTTTTCTTGGTGGCTTGGTGTATTAGTGGCAAAAGTTGCGAGAAGCGAGCTAATTTATACGATGAAACGCGCTCTGATAACCGGAATCGCCGGTTTCGCCGGCCGCCACCTGGCGAGGGATCTGGTTGACGAGGGATGGGAGGTGACCGGGATCGAACGTCACGGGGCGGTGCTGGATGACCCGGTCTTCCTCCTCAACCGGGTGCGGGTGGAGGAGTGCGACATCCTCGGCGCCAAGGACGTGGGGAGGGTGATCAGGCAATCCCGCCCGGATGTGATCTTTCACCTGGCCGGCACCTCGCTGGTGCCCATGGCCCAGAGCGCCCCCCAGCTCGCCTTCGAGACCAATACCGGGGGCAGCCTGAATATACTGGATGAGGCCGGTGAGAATGCCCCCGATGCCCGGGTGATCCTGATCAGCTCAGCCGAGGTATACGGGAAAGCGTCGCCCGCCGAGATGCCGCTGACCGAAGACCATGCGCTGCGGCCGGCGAATGTGTATGGCCTGACCAAGCTCTGCGCCGAGACGGCCGCGCTCTATTACTCCCGCGAACGGGGGCTGGATGTTGTCGTGCTGAGGCCGTTCAATCACATCGGGCCCGGGCGATCGGAGAGATTCTGGACCGGATGATGGCCCTGACGAAGGCCAGG
>JAZDIV010000073.1:0-24707 GCA_043804695.1 PVC group bacterium
ATATCTGTAATTGAGAATCTTTTTCAGTGAGAACCGGTTGACCCCTGTGCCGGAGCGGATTGATCCCGCGCTTCAGGGTTCTTCCTCACGGCAGGCCGAGCAGAGCCCCCGCACCCCCAGGCGGTATTCAAAGGGAGCGAAATCATATTTCCCGCAGACCCGGTTAAGGATCGTCTCCATCTCTTCCTCCCGGAATTCAACAATCTTGCCGCATTTTACGCAGATCAGGTGATGGTGGGGCTTGTGGCCGAAGAGGTGTTCATAGGTCACGTGACCCTCGCACGACATTGCCCTTCTGATCATCCCGCTCTCGACCAGCAGCGGGATCAGGCGGTAGATCGTGGCCAGGGAAATCCTCTTGCCCCCCTTTTTCATTTTTTCATAGAGGGTTTCGACATCAAAGTGCTCGTGGGAGGCAAAGATCTCCCCCAGGATCGTCCGCCGCTCCGGGGTGGATTTTAAACCCTGCAGCCGGAGAAATTGGTTGAATCTCTGTTCCGGATCATTCATCTGCCCTTCTTCCTCAGGTTCTTTTCAGGTTAATCGAGCGCATATGTGATTGAATTCCGAAGCGAAGCCGGGACATAAGTAACAGTAAAAAGTGACTGTGGTTTTGAACTATGCTAACCTGTGCCAAACTCCTTTGGCCTCGTTTTTAATTGAGAATGATTTTCATTCGCACTATATCATGACCGTTCCGGATCGTAATAGTAAAATAATATTTGTTGTCGTTTTCTGCGGTCCCTTGGGGATTAATACCGTGATACTTATAGAAAACGCCGCGGGATATTTCTTGAAGGGATGTTCTTTAACTGATAGTTTTATTTACGTTATAAAGTAGCGAGCGCAGCGAGCTAATTTATATTATGAGGATACACCTTAAAATCAGTCTGGCCTCCGAACGGGGAGAACCCTTCATGGGGATCGGTCTGGTCTGGCTCCTCCGGGAGGTTGCGGCGCGCGGTTCGATCAGCCGGGCCAGCGAAGAGATGGGCCTCTCCTATTCCAAGGCGCTCAAGATCGTCAACCGCCTGGAGAAGAATCTCGGCCGGAAGCTGCTGATCAGAAAACACGGCGGCTGTGACCGGGGCGGTGCCTCGCTGACTCCGTTCGGTAAAAAATTCATCGACGAGTACGACCGGATGCAGGCCGCCGTGAAGAATGCCGCCGAGAAAGAATTCACTCGCTTCCGGCAAAGGATCAAGATATAACCCGATTTATTCATAAATCGGGTTAGTTTTCATGAATAATCCAGGTTAAAGAACGGACCGGATGAACGAAACGCTGACAAAAACCCAGACCGCCGCCCTGACCCTGGATCATCCCCTGCTGGAGAAGATTGTCATTTCGCTGGCGGCGGTGCTGGTCCTCTGGCTGCTCCGCTGGATTCTTCTGAGAGTTGTCCAGGGCCGGACCGAAAATGTCCGGGCCCGGTATTACTGGAGAAAGACGTCCGGCTACGTGATTCTGGCGCTTTCCGGCCTGGTGATCGGGGGCGTCTGGCTGAAGGCTTTCCAGTCCCTGGCCACCTTTCTCGGCCTGCTGAGCGCGGGGCTGGCGATCGCCTTGAAGGATCCCCTGGTCAACCTGGCCGGATGGATTTATATCCTCTGGCAGCGACCCTTCGCCGTCGGAGACCGGATTCAGATCGGCGAGCACGCGGGCGATGTCATCGATCTGCGTCTTTTTGAGACCTCCCTGATGGAGATGGGGAACTGGGTCCGCGGCGACCAGAGCACCGGCCGGGTGATGCATATCCCCAACGGGAAAATTTTCTCCGAGGCCCTGGCGAATTATACCCGGGAGTTCCCGTTCATCTGGAACGAAATCCCCGTCCTGCTCACCTTCGAGAGCAACTGGGAAAAGGCCAAAAAAATACTGGAAGAGATTGCCGCCCAGCACGCGCGGCATTTAAGCGCCGAGGCCCGCCAGCAGATCGAGGAGGCGCAGCAGCGCCTCCTCATCATCTACCCCGCCCTGACCCCCGTCATCTACACCAGCGTGGAAGCGAGCGGGATTCAGCTCACCATCCGCTATATCTGCGCGCCGTCGCCCCGCCGGGATACCGAGGATGCCATCTGGCTGGACATTCTCCGTGAATTCGCCCGCCACCCCGACATCGATTTCGCCTATCCCACCCAGCGCTGGTATGATTATGTCCGGGAAAAATCGACGGGAAGTGCCCCTCCCGGGGAAAAAGAGAAGGGGGAAAGGCAGCGCAATTAACTGCTTCGGAATTTTCCCGACATCCGTCCCGACATCCGTCGGGATAACAATACTTTTGAATAAATGAATCGGGACAATAAATTAACAAAACGGCTATCGTTGAACGGTTGCGCTGCTCGAAACGTTGAACGCGGAAGGGTTGCGGGCGGCCTGGCTCCGCAACCGTTCTCCGCAACCGATTCGAGCCGCGTAACCGCAACCTTTTCCCCCCAAGTTGCGCCGAAGGCGCTAACTTGCTGGGGGACAGGGTGGAGATGATCGATCAGGAGCTGATCCGGATTTTCCGGGAGTATCTCGCCCTCGCCCGCCGGGTGGTTTTTCTGACCGGGGCGGGGATCTCCACCGAGAGCGGAATCCCCGACTTCCGGTCGCAAGACGGCCTCTACAGCGACCCCGAAAATCTCAGCCTCTTCGAGATTTCCGCCTTCCTCGCCGATCCCGGCCCCTTCTACCGGTTCTGGGCCCGGTTCCTCCCGGTCCTGGAAGCGGCCCGCCCCAACCCGGCCCACCTCGCCATCGCCCGTCTCCAGGAGACCCGCCGGGTGACGGTCGTCACCCAGAACATCGACGATCTCCACCGGCGGGCGGGGAGCAGGATCGTTCACTGCGTTCACGGGAACCTCGAGTTCAGCCGCTGTGTCAGGTGCGGCCACCGCCTGGCCACCGCCGAACTCCACCCCGTGATCCGCCGGGGGGAGGTTCCCCACCACTCCTGCGGGGGGTTTTACAAGCCGGAGGTGACCTTCTTCGGAGAGGGGCTGCCGGAGGCCGACTGGCTCTATTCCCGCCAGGCGATCGGGGAGGCCGACCTTCTCTGTGTGGTCGGCTCCTCCCTGGTCGTCTATCCCGCGGCGGCGCTCCCCGACTATCGCCGCCGGGACTGCCGGCTGGTCATCGTCAATCGGGAGCCGACGCCGCTGGACCCGGAGGCCGGCCTGGTCATCCGCGGCAATGCCGGGGAAACGCTGGGAAAGCTCTGACGCCTGATGGAATGTCGGCACCTGCGCATTCAGGACTTACGAGGGTGCGTTATGCCTCGATTTCGCGGTCTCAAGGATTTAGAGAAGACAGAGTTCTGACAAGAGAGATAGACAATGAAGAAGTGTCCATTCTGTGCCGAAGAGATTCAGGACGAAGCGATAAAGTGTAAGCACTGCGGTGAATTCCTGGATGCGGCCATCCGGCCATCCGTGGCGGGGAAAAGACTGCAATGGTATTTCCGCACACCCTTTATTGTCCTGGCAGTTTGCTGTGTGGGCCCCCTGGCGTTGCCTCTGATATGGTGGCGTCCGCAAACAACACGAGCCTGGAAAATCGGACTGACAATAGGCATTCTTATACTCAGCTGGCTCTTGTTCCAAGCAACTCAGAAATCCGTTGAAACTCTTAAAAAGTACTACGACCTGATGGATGGACTCTAGGCCCACATTAAGCGAACTCTGACATTTGTCACCCCTGCCGCTTTATGCGGCAGGTGAATCAGTTTATCAGCTATCATCCGCAACCTTTTCAACCCGGAAGGCCCCCGTGACTTTATGTCACTGGTGAATAAGTTCATCGGCTATACCCATTTTTGAAAGTGATTAACAATGTTGAGCCGACGCTTTGCATAGGCTCAACGTGGTGCTGCTTCGCCCCTGGAACCTGCGCCGGTTGCCGGGCCGCCCCCTTCGGGGCCGCTCCGCTCCCGCCGAGACTCAGCGCTGCGTTATCCCTTAGAATTAATCACAAAATATTAATTGCCGGATCGGTCCATGTGGAGTACTATAGCTATAATTATCCATATAATGGTGAGGTGAGCTATGAAAACGGTTCAAATGACCTTGGATGAAGATCTTGTCAAGGTGGTGGACAAAGTGGCAAAGAAGCTTCATACAACCAGATCGGCTTTTACACGTGAAGCCTTGCGGGAAGCGATCAAGAATTTCAATATTCGCCGCTTGGAGCGCAAGCAACGACAAGGATATGAAATGTATCCTGTGGCAAAATCAGAGTTTAGTGTATGGGAAGATAAACAGGAGTGGGGCGGTGAATGAAAAAAGGCGAAATTCGCTGGTATAAATTCACTCACTCGGACAAGAAACGGCCCGTTCTCATTCTCTCTCGAGACTCAATCATTGAATATCTTGGTGAGGTCGCTATCGCACCCATTACTTCCATTATCAGGGACATTCCCACTGAAGTGATACTTTCCAAAGAAGATGGCATGATGCGTAATTGTGCCGTCAATTGCGATCATATCCAGACCGTTTCAAAGAGCAAGCTTGGAGCATTGATTGCCGCACTTTCCCGGGAGAAAATGAGGGAAGTGTCCAAAGCGATAGCTTTTGCTCTCAGCTTGTAGGGTACGCTCGCCGCGGCACCGCGCCGGGGAAACGCTGAGAAAACTCTGATTCCGGGGCATGGAAAAGCACTATTTTCATGCAGAATTCCGGTTATACTGTATTAAAATTTTTACGAAGTAAAAATTTTACGAAGTAAAAACTTTAGATGAAATTATATCCTCTGGTTCGGGTCACCCTTCTCTTTATCGCGGGCCTGGTACTCGGTAGATATCTGCCTTCCGGAGGAAAACTCGTCCCCGTCTTCTGCGCGATCACCCTCATTGTCATCCTGGCCGGATATCTGGCCCGGCGGCGTGCGCCCCGGCCGCGGCTCCGGCGCCTTTTCCTGTTCGGGTTGGGACTTGTTATTGTCTCGGCCGGGATGCTCCGGTATTCGCTGGCCGGGCGGCTTCCCGCCGAAGATATCTCACGGTATGCCTCGGAAGAACCGGTGGCCGTGGAAGGAATTATCCGGGGAGAGACGGACTTTCAGCGCCACGGCGCCCGGTTTATCCTCAGCTGCCGGCGCCTGGACCGGGCGGGGGAGTCTGTCCGGGTCAGCGGCCTGCTCCAGGTTATCTTTCACGGACAGGTGAAGGAGGTGGAGCCGATTCTGTGCTGCGGCCGCCCGGTCCGGATCACCGCCCGGATCGACCGCCCCCGGGAAGGGGGCAACCCCGGAGAGACGTCGCCCCGCGCTCTGCTGTCCGCCCGGGGCATCCGCGCCCAGAGCCGGATATACCGGTCCGACGCGATCCTCCCTCTGGGGACGGGAGGGCGCCGGTCGCTGCTCTGCCTGGCCCTTGACCTCAAGCACCGCCTCCAGCGGATCATCCGGATCAGCCTTCCCGATCCCCGGCATCATCCCGGCAGCATCCAGTCGGCGCTGCTGGAGGCGGTCATGCTCGGCGAACGGGGCGCGGTTCCCTTCGAGATCAGGGAGAATTTCCAGTCGATCGGCGTCATCCACGTCCTCGTGGTGTCGGGTCTTCACGTCGGCTTCATCTGGCTGCTGGGGAATTTTTTATTCAGCCCTCTTCCCCTCCGCTGGCGCCACGCCCTGATCATCCCCCTGGTTGCCGGGTATGTTCTGCTGACCGGCGCCGGCACCGCTACCGTCCGGGCCGGGGTGATGGCGATCGTCTATTCACTGGCCGTCGTTCTCAACCAGCCCCGGAACACCCTGACCGCGCTGGCCGCCGCCGCGCTGGCGCTCCTCCTCTACAACCCGCTCAACCTCTTCAGCGCCGGTTTCCAGCTCTCCTTTCTGATCGTGCTCACCATGGTCGCCCTGGTCCCTGTTTTCGATCGCCGGCTCCGGGCGCTGCCGGAAATTATCCGTCTCGGCCTGGCCGTTCCCCTGGCCGCCCAGATCGGCGCGTTTCCTCTGGTGGCCTACTACTTTCATTTTGTTTCGCTCCCGGCGCTCCCCGCCAACATCCTGATCGTCCCCCTGGTCGGGGCGATTGTCAGCCTGGGGTTCATCGCTTCCCTGTCCGGGCTGGCCGCCTGGCCCCTGGCCTGGCTGCTGAACTACCCCAACCGCTATCTGATACCGGGGCTGCTCAAGCTGGTCGGCTGGTTCTCCCGCCTTCCCGGCGGCAGCCTCCGGATCGGGACCTTTCCGGTCCTCTGGGTCTTTGCCTGGTACATCGTTCTCTTCGGGCTGCTCTCCCTCTGGAAGGACCGGAAGCGCCGATCCCTGATCATCGCGGGGATGGTCACCGCTCTCCTGGCCGCTGCGGCGGCCTCTCTGATTCCGCCGTCTCTGCCCCCGCTCCGGGCCGTCTTTTTCAACGGCAAAAGCGGCGACATCACCCTGATCCGGGAAGCGAACGGGCCCGTCATCATCATATCATCGGATGACGACCGGTTCGACGATATCCCGCGGATCGTGGCACCCTACCTCCGGGAGCAGAAGATCGGCCGGGTCGATTACCTGGTCCTGACCCGGGCCGGCATTGATCACCTGAATGTCCTGAAAAAGCTTCTCACGGCCGTCGCCGTCGGGACCGTCCTTGACCACCCCCTGGGGCCGTCCTCCCCCTCCTATTCGATCTTCCGCCGGGAGCTGGCCGGGCAGGGGATCGGCTATCACCGTCTGGCCGCCGACGACCTGATCGATGCGGGCAAATGCCGCCTCTCCTTGCTCTGGCCTCGCTGCCGTTCGGGGACCCGGTTCGACGAGGACTACTCCCTGGTTCTCAGAGTCCGGTTCGGGGAGGTAAGTTTTCTCTTCCCTTCCGGGATCGGGATGGCCGCCCAGGAAGACCTGGTCGAATCCACGGTTGATCTCCGATCGACGGTCATGAAAGCGCCCCGGCGGGGGAGCAGCGCCCATGTTTCTCCCGCCTTCCTGAGGGCGGTCGACCCGGATTACGCCCTCCTGATCCAGGGCCAGAAGTACTTCGGGCGCTACCCCCGCGACTGCGGCGATTTCCTCCGGGAAGAAGGGGCCGAGGTCCACCGGAGCGGGGAAGAAGGATGTTTGGTTGTGGAGACTGATGGGACAGACTGTAAAATATTGTCGGCTTTTGATGATACGAAGGAATGAACCAACAAATTACGCCAAAGAACGAACCTTAACTACCGGATGTAAATCCCAAATAACAAATCCCAAATCTCAAACAAATCACAAATTCCAAATAACAATGACCGAAACAAATCACTAACCACGGCAGATTGGCCATTTATCACATTTTGGAATGCTCTGATGATTATGGCCTACTGGTTTGGAATTTTGAATTTAGGTCAGCCTCCTTCGCCATAGTAGCCTTTTGGCTACGGCGGCTGAATTGAAATTTGTTTGGGATTTGGTGCTTAGAATTTAGGATTTTGCGGACGTATCCAAATAAGATGATCAAGAACTCATTGATTAAATGGTCGGTCTTTATAACTCTCCTCACTCTTCTCTCTTGTCGTCCTCCAGAGCCGGCCGTCCGTAATGAAGGCCTGCCCCGCTGGTGCCGGGTCTACTTCACCCCCGCCGATCCGGTGACCGATCACCTGGTCTCCCTGATCGACCGCGCCCGGGAGAAGGTCTGGGCGGCCTTTTACAGCTGTACCCTAGATGAGGTGGCCCGGGCGCTGCTGCGGGCGCAGGGACGGGGGGTGGACGTCCGGGTGATCATGGACGACGCCTCCGCCCGCGCCGCTGACTCCCAATCGCATCTGCTGCGGGAGCGGGGGCTATTGAAGACCGACCTCGGCCCCTCCGACTTCATGCACCACAAGTTCATGGTTGTTGACGGCTATATTACCTGGACCGGTTCCTGCAACCCCGGCGAGACCGGTGTCTATTGCGATGACAATAACGTCATCGTCATCTCCTCCGCCCGGCTGGCCGCCAATTACGAGGATGAGTTCCTGGAAATGTGGGAAGGCCGTTACGGCTCGTCCTCCCCCGGCCCGACCGCGGAACCGCGGCTGCGGATCGGGCGGGTACTGGTCGAGAGCTACTTCGCCCCCGAGGACCCCTGCGAACGGCGTCTGATCGAGCTGATCCGCGCGGCCAGAAAAAGCGTCCGGTTCGCGGCCTTCGCCTTCACCCTGGAGCCGGTGGCGGAGGCTCTGCTGGAAGCTCACCTGGCCGGGGTCGACGTCAGGGGGGTGATGGAACGGGGCCAGAACAGCCCCTGGAACTGTTACCGGATTTTCGAGGACTGCGGGATCGGCGTCCGCTGGGACCAGAACCTCTACTACCTCCACCACAAGTTCTTCGTCATCGACGAAAAGATCGTGGTCACCGGTTCTTTCAACCCGACCAAGCACGCCTGCGAGGCCAACGATGAGAACATGCTGATCGTCCACCACAGCGTCGTTGCCCGGAAGTATCTGGACGAGTTTGAACGATTGTGGGAGAGGAAATGGGAGTGAGGAGAAAAGACGAGATGCCAGATTCAAGATACGGGATGTCAGAGCCCCGACTATGTCGGGGCCTCGAAGATCCGGTCGAAGATCCGGCAGAATTGACGGGCAGAATTGACGGAGAGATCCCGTCGAAGGCAGGGCACGATATAGAATACAATATGTTACCCTAATTCAATATCATGAGACCGGAGGCGGACAAGCTAACCTGGAACGAGACCTGAAACGACCTGGAACGAGATAGAGTTGACGATGACAACGTTATGTAGTAGTATAAGAATATCATGAAAACTATCGAATTCGAGACAGAGTTGAGAGGAAATAGGAGCCTGCGAGTTCCCAGCACTGTACTCGACTCTCTGCCGACCAGCGGAAAGGCAATCGTGTTGGTATGCGTGGACCTTGATCCGGAAGATCGCGAGTGGCGCAAGGCATCTTACGAACAGTTCCTCCGTGACGACTCGGATGAAGATGCGGTGTATGATAAGTACTGTTGAACTCGGCGACGTATACATATGCCTGTTTCCTTTTACTTCGGGACGCCACTCTAAGCCGCGGCCGGTTCTGATTCTTTGCGATCTTGATCCGGACTGTCTCATTTGCCGCATCACCTCTGTGCCGCACCAAGGATTTCTTGACCTCCGCGTAGCCCAGTGGCAGGAAGTAGGCTTAGAAAAACCATCCATCATAAGGCTTTCCCGCCTCGTCACTGTAGAGAAGAGCCTGCTCAAGGTCCGCATTGGGAAACTCTCCGACAGGGACCTGAATATTGTACGAAAGACTTGGAATAAGCAATTTCGACTGTGACGCATCGAACGACCGACTTCCTCCTTCTTAAGAAGCTCTAAGTAAACGACCTAACCTCTGCCTGGAGAAGGTGTCATCCTTTTTGTACTTTTCATATTGCAATGGGTGTGCCAGCAAGTCTATTTATGAACTCTTCCACACCTCTTATTCCATAAGGATTATTATGTTATGCGGACGGTACTTGACAAATTTGGACGGGTGGTAATCCCGAAGCAGGTAAGGCTCCATCTTGGACTAAGAGCGGGAACCTTGCTGAAGATCGAGGAGAGAGACCATAAAGTTCTGCTTGAACCCGTCGAAGAGGAAACATGCCTGGCAGAGAAAGATGGTTTGCTGGTATTTTCCGGAAGCGCGGTCGGTAAACTTTCCGGATCCGTGTGCTCTCATCGAGAAGCCCGCTTGGAAAAGCTGGGAGTTTATTAGCTTATAAGATTACATAGAAGAAAGAAAGGGGGAAGAATAATGATATCGCCGAAAATACAATCTGCCGGTGAGTGCATGATCTGCCGGAAAGTGGTTGAGAAGTCGCAGATGATGCGGCACCTGAAAAGCTGCGTTGAGAAAAACACCGAAAATCCTGAGGGAAAGTCCGCCCAACTCTTTCACGTATTCGTCGAGGGGCGCTATTTGCCGATGTACTGGTTGCATCTGGAAATAACCGGCGCCTTGACACTTGAACAACTGGATTCATTTCTGCGCGACATCTGGCTGGAATGTTGCGGTCATCTGAGCGCCTTCAAGATCGAAGACCAGAGGTACGCGAGCTTGCCGGCGGAAGAATCGATGTGGGGACTGCAAGAGAAAACCATGCGCGGCAAAATCTACAACATTCTCAAACCTGGCCTCAGATTCACTCATGAGTATGACTACGGATCGACCACGGAACTCGCGTTGAAGGTTATTCGCGTGCGGAAAGGGGCGATCCCTAAGGGCGGAGTCCGTCTGCTCGCAAGGAACCAGGCTCCCGAAATTTCATGCGTCATGTGCGGGAAACCGGCCACAAAGATTTGCAGTCTCTGTCGCTATGAAGGTGACCCCTGGTTCTGTGATGATTGCGCCCCGAAACACGATTGTGAAGCGGAAGGGGAAGCTTTTCTCCCGGTGGTCAATTCTCCGCGGGTCGGCGTTTGCGGATATTGCGGGTAGTCCGGGAAAAAAGTTCAGGGAAAACGCCGGGTTGGTGGTGGATAGAAATTACACTTTCCCCTCTCTGATCTCGGCTTCCGAATTGTCGGAGTAGATACCTTCGATAATGACTCGGTTGGTCACCTCGCCAAGGTATGAGGTAAGTGTCTTATCGAGCTCTATATACTCGGGCCAAAGTATTTCCTGGACAAAAGTCTCCGGCATCTTGGCCATCACTGTCGTGTAACGCTGACCCCGATAACGGTAGGGTTTGATCCCATAGCGGCGCAACAAAGCGACAAAGAGCTTTCGCGACCACATATCCCCCAGTGTAAATTTGAATTCCACGAGAGGATCAAGTTTTTGGAGCTTTTGAAGACGCTGGTGAATTCTTTCCAGAGCGCCTGCCGCCGCGGCACGCTCTCCGGTTGTAGTCGCGCCGGCGAAAAGTGCCTCAATATGTTTGATTTTCTCCAGGAATTTTTGTTCTTCGTTCATTTTCCGAAGAGATGGATTCCCTCTCATCCTGACCGTCTCCCCCAGAAATTGGGAGAGAGGGATTATTTTGGTCGGTGGGGATGATGTACTTCCGACGGTAGTTTAAAGTTTTTCTCCGAAAAATTTTATCGTATTATTCTTTTAAGCTCTTACTCCAGCTTCGCCTGAGCCCGAATCATGGCCTCGTGTAGCTTTTTACGCAGCAAAGACCGGGATGGCAGTTCCGTAACATAGGCAGCAACTCGGATGCCGCTTTTACTCAGTTGCAATAATTCAATATGTTCTTTGGACTTGCCAGCGCACAAAATCAATCCGAGCGGAGATTCCTCATTTGGTTGACGGTCATACTTCTCCATCCAGCGAAGATACAATTCCATCTGGCCTTTATCGGCTGCCCGAAATTTCCCCAGCTTAAGATCAATGGCGATCAGGCGCTTCAGTTTCCGGTGGAAAAAGAGAAGATCGATGTAATAGTCTTCCTTGTCCACGGTTATCCGTTTCTGCCGCGCCACAAAACTGAATCCCACACCAAGTTCCAGGATAAACGATTCGAGCTCGCGTAAAATCGCTGCTTCCAAGTCTTTCTCGCTGTATGTGTCCTTAAGTCCGAGGAAATCGAGGAAGTAGGGGTCTCTGAAAACAAGGTCGGGGGTAAGCCTGTCCTCTTTACGTAAGGCAGCAAGCTCCTGTTTGGCCAGTTTAGCCGGTTTCTTTGAAAGAGCGGTACGCTCAAAAAGCATTCCCCTAATTTTATTCCGCAACGTGCGCACGCTCCATCGCTCAATTCGGCACATTTCCGCATAGAAATCACATTGGAGGTCATCCTCAAGCCGCATAATTTCAATAAAATGACTCCAGCTTAATTGTGCAGACAGTGTCTGCACAATATTTGAATTCGGAAATGCTTCACTAAATCGGACCATGTTAAACAAGTTGCGTTTACTGAATCCCCGGCCAAAATCACCGGTCAATTGTCTACTTAAAGCGAAAATGATCTCTTTACCGTATCCAGCCCGCTTTTCTTTTAGAATGTCCACACGAATTCGTTGACCGATTCTCCAGTAAAGATCAATCAGGATTGTATTGACCGTCCTGGCTATACTCCAGCGGGACTCCTCAATCATTTCGCGTAGGTCCCGGACCAAATCATCAGGGATAGCAACTGCCTCCATCTGGTGAGTCTTATTAAAATGAACGAGCTGTTTGTTATCTTTTGATTTCTTATTCATGGATATTCAAAAAACAGATTAAACATTCTAATAATTAGTCGGATGAGGAGACGATTTTATTCCGGAAATTTATTAAAAATTTGTGCCGGCAACGTATTGTCTACCAGAGTGCTCAGCCTGCCCACGATCGCCGCCGCCACCGGTTCCTGCTCCGCGGGGCGGGAGGCCGAGGTGATGGTGTCGACATCGAAATCGTCGGCCTTCCATTCCCCCGACCCGGAGGTGGTCACCAGGATCACCCTGCCGGGATCTTTTGCCCGGGAAAGAAACCGCTCCACGTCGGGCTGGAGCTTCCAGGCTTCGGTGGTGTGGATCAGGACCACCGCATCCCAGCGGTCCTCCTCCACACCGTCAAGCTTTGAAACGTCGATCACCTTGATATAGATCGGGCGAGATCCCACTTCTTTCACGACAGCGGCGACCACGGCATCCTTGAATGCGCTCCCCTGGGTGGCGATCAGCATTTTCTTCTCCAATTCCGGGGAGTTCACCTCGAAGTGGGCAGCCGTTCTCTGCCTGTGAACCAGCAGATATACCCCGAAGATGATGATCATCAGGCTGATGATACTAATCGGGATGAGGATAATTACTTTCGTCTTTTTCTTCATATGCTTTCAGCGTTTATCGAGCTTCCGGATAGGATATCCCGGTCCGCCCAGTATCTTTCCCCGGACCTTCTCCACTTTTTTCACCTGGTCGTAATCGAACTTCGACAGGTTATTCCCCGGACTTTTTAAAACTCCGGGCAATGATGGCCCCGACCACTCCCCAGATGATGACGGGAAAGTAGGGGTTGCTGTAGAGGGGGCAGGCCCCGGTCCGGCAGCCCACGACCCGGTAGAGGGCGTAGCCCCCGGCCGCCCCCGCGATGGCGCCGATGATCGTGCGAAGAGTTGCGTTCATTCGTCATTTTTCCTTGTGATTTTATTCCAAAAAGTTATTTTTTTTAAGAAGTGTCGATTGCATAAAAAATACAAAACCTTGATCTAGTATTGCGTCTCAGAAATGTCTTGAATATTTTTGTCATCATTGCGAGCGAAAGAGAAGCAATCTGACCCGAAGGGTCATTCCTTCGGCAAGCTCAGGACAGGCTCTGGACATAGTGAAGGATCTATGCTTATTCAAAAGAGATCCTTCGGGTCACTTATCTCAATTCTTCGATGTCTGCGACCGGACGATGCTTCGCATCGGATTGCTTCGTCGCTCCGCTCCTCGCAATGACTGAATCATCTGACACAATTTCCGAGCCGGCACACTAGATCCCCCTAACCAAGGGCGACGTCCAGGGTCATCATGACCATGAAACCGACGATGGCGCCCATGGTGGCTAAATCGGTATTCCCTCCCTGCTGCGACTCCGGGATCAGTTCTTCGACCACCACGAAGATCATCGCCCCGGCGGCGAAGGCCAGTGCGTAGGGAAGCATGGGCCGGGCGAGCATGACCAATGCCGCCCCGATTACGCCGGCGACCGGCTCCACCATGCCGGAGAACTGCCCGTACAGGAAACTCTTCAGCCGGCTCAAGCCCTCCCGCCGGAGCGGCATCGCGACGGCGGTCCCCTCGGGGAAGTTCTGAATGCCGATCCCGATCGCCAGGGCTACCGCGCCGGCGAAGGTGGCTGAGGGGAGATTGAAAGCCAGCGCCCCGAAAGCGACCCCGACCGCCAGTCCTTCCGGAATGTTGTGCAGGGTGATCGCCAGAACCAGGAGAATACTTCGCTGCCAGGAGGTTTTGATCCCCTCCGCTTCCGACAGCTTGAGTCCGGGATGGAGGTGAGGGAGGATCTTGTCGATCAGCCAGAGAAAAAACGCGCCCAGGAAAAAGCCGGCCAGCGGCGGCACCCAGATCAGGCTCCCGTAGCCGAGCTCCTCGCTCATCTCGATCGAGGGGGCGAGCAGACTCCAGAAGCTGGCCGCGATCATCACCCCGGCGGCGAAGCCGAGCATGCCGTCCATGACCCGCGGCCGGACGGTTTTGGCGAAGAATACCAGGGCCGCCCCGAGAGCGGTCACCCCCCAGGTGAAAAGAGTGGCAACCAGCGCCTGGAGAACCGGGTCGAGACTTTTAAAATAGTCAATCATTCCCGCGGTTTTATTAAAATTCCGAAGCGACCAGACATCCCATCCGGCCGGAGAGTATAACGATCTCAGGCCGCCGAAACAATGCAAACCGGCGGTTGCCGGGCGAATTTTTCGGAAGATCACGAACGACGCGGGTCAGACGCGGGTCAGATGCCCCTTGCCGGTGAAACGCCGGAGTTATATACTATGCATACCGTGCTGTCCCGAAATTTCAATACATGTCAGCGCCATTAGGGCGCGCAGACACCGGGAAAACGGAAAAGCGCACTATGCCGGTATAATTATTGCAGTGTCCTGGTGGTAATAACAGCGGGTGGATCGGGCTAACGCAACCGGAGGGGATGTCATGTCAAAGAGCCTCTACATAACCGCGACCGAGGCGAAGAGCGGTAAAACGTCCGTTGTCCTGGGCCTGACCGAGCTGGCGCTGAGGAACTCGGAAAATCCCGGGTTTTTCCGGCCGGTGATCGGCGAAGGGCCGGGGGCGATCGCCGACATCAGCCTGATCTCCTCCCGGTTCAACCCCGATACCCCGGTGGAAGAGATGTACGCGTTTACCTGGAACCAGGTGGCGGAGCTGATCGCCCAGGAGAAGCAGGGCGATATCTGGGCGGGGATTATCCAGGCCTACCACAAGCTGCAGGAGAAGCACGACTTCATCCTCTGCGAAGGCACCGACTTCAACACCTCCAACACGACTTTCGAGTTTGATATCAACGCCCTGATCGCCGACGTCCTGGGGGGCCCCGTGCTCCTGGTCGCCAACGCGCACCGCAAAACCGTCGATGAGACGCTGCAGTCGATCGAACTCGCCCGCTCCTCCCTGGCGAGCAAGGGATGCCGGGTGATCTCCACCATCATCAACCTGGTCACCCCGGAGATGCGGGAGGAGATCTGCCAGCGTCTGCAAACGGGCGGGCGATCCGGCGAGAGCTCCATCTACACCCTTCCCTACGATGACCTGCTGGCGGCGCCGACTCTGGGGGAAATCGCCGAGAACCTGGGAGCGGAAGTCCTCTACGGGGGAGATCTCTACGAGGAGCATGTCTACGATTACGTGGTCGCCGCCATGCAGCTCCAGCACGTGCTGGAACGCATCAAGTTCGGTTCGCTGATCATCGTGCCCGGCGACCGGGCGGACGTCTTGATCGGATGCCTGGCCGCGGTCGCGTCGCGCACCATGCCCTATATCTCCGGGATCATTCTGACCGGGGGCTTCAAGCCGGAAGGCGTGGTCCGAAAGATGATCGAGGGGCTGAAAGTGACCATCCCCATTCTCAGCGTTCCTGATGAGACCTTCCAGGCCACCAGGAGAATTCACCATGTCCCGAGCGGGATCTCGCCCCGGGACGAGCGTAAAATAACCCGGGCCCTCAGCCTCTTCGAGGACAACATCGACGAGAAGCAGCTGGCCGGGCAGATTTTCGATGCCGGCCCCAACGCCGTCTCCCCCAAGATGTTTGAGTACGGATTGATCGAGCAGGCTCAGGCGATGAAGCAGCGGATTGTGCTCCCGGAAGGGGAGGAAGAGAGGATCCTGCTGGCGTCCGAATATCTCCTGAGCCGGAAGGTCGCCGAGATCATCCTGCTTGGCAACCGGGACGCCATCACGGCCATGATCATGCGGCTCGGCTTGAAGATGGACGGCACTCTCATCATCAACCCGATCGAATCGCCGTTGTTCGATGACTATGCCCGGACCTTTTATGAGTTGAGAAAGCACAAGGACGTCACCCAAGACGTGGCCCGGGACACCATGAGCGACCACACCTATTTCGGCACGATGATGGTGTATAAGGGCGACGCCGACGGGATGGTCTCGGGGGCGATTCATACCACCGGGAACACGATCCGTCCGGCCCTCCAGTTCATCAAGACCCGGCCCGGGGTCTCGATTGTCTCCAGCGTCTTTTTCATGTGTCTGCAGGGCCGGGTGCTGGTTTACGGAGACTGCGCCATCAACAGCGATCCGGACGCCGATCAGCTGGCCGAGATCGCCCTCAGCTCCGCCCGGACCGCGAAGACCTTCGGGATCGAGCCCCGGGTCGCCATGCTCTCTTACTCGAGCGGAAAATCGGGGATGGGCCGGGATGTCGAGAAAGTCCGCCGGGCCACCGAGATCGCCCGGGAGATGGCCAAGAAAATGATGCCAGGCCTCCGGATCGAAGGCCCGATCCAGTACGACGCCGCCGTCGACCCCACAGTGGCCAGAATCAAGATGCCGGGGAGCGAGGTGGCGGGCAACGCGACCGTCTTCATCTTTCCCGATCTCGATACCGGCAACATCACCTACAAGGCCGTTCAGCGGTCGGCTGGTGTTATCGCCATCGGCCCGGTCCTCCAGGGGCTGAAGAAACCGGTCAACGATCTCAGCCGGGGATGCACCATCCCGGACATCATCAACACCGTGGCTATCACCGCCATCCAGGCGCACGCCGAGGTATAACCAGATATTTAAATGAAAAGGGAGGCAATAGTTGTCCCTATTTTTGATGTGGATACCGGGAAGAAATTCCAAATCTCAAATCCCAAATTACCCTTCAACAGGCTCAGGGCCTGCGGCAAACAAATCCCAAATAACAAATTTCAAACATGCCTTAACGCTCAGCCACCCGGCGGGCGACAATCACAAGGCAAACAATTAGCAATAAACGAAATCATAAATTCCAAATCTCAATGACTGGTCAAGCCGGGTCAGAAGCCGGTTTAGGTCATTGAGATTTGGAATTTGTGATTTATTTGGAATTTTCAGCCGGAGGCTGATCAGCCTTTGGCTGAGGTGCTTGTGATTTGGGTTTTTCATCACGGTAGATTGTATTGACTTTCACAAAATGAATCTGGATCGATTCGATATTTCATTCACCTTCCGGCAACCTGTTCTGGCACTGGGAGGGGAGCAGAAGAGCCGGTTCTGCCTGGCCCGGGGGAGGGAGATCGCGGTCGGCCCGGACTTCGGCGATCCCCGCTCCGCCGCCAATCTCCTCGCCTACCGGGCCGGGCTGGCGGCCGCCTGCCGGGAGGAAGGCTTCGTCCCCCGGATCATTGCCCACGATCTCCATCCGGGATACGCCACCACCCTCCTGGCAAAGGATGTGGCCTCTTCGTGGTCGCCCCCGGCCGCCTGCCGGGCGGTCCAGCATCATCATGCCCATCTGGCCTCGGTCCTGGCCGATCGGGGGCTCGCCGGCCCGGCGATCGGGATCATCTGGGACGGAACCGGGTACGGTGACGACGGGGCCGTCTGGGGAGGGGAATTTCTGGTCGGGGACCCCGGCTTGTACCGGAGGGCGGCCCATCTGGAATATGTCCCGCTCCCCGGCGGGGAGAAGGCCGTTGAGGAGCCCTGGCGGATGGCATTGGCCTATCTCCATCATTGCCGGAAGATCGACTTTTTAAACCGATGGTTGTCCCGGGGAAACAAACCGGGCCCGGAAACAGTCCGGCTTCTTCTCTCGATGATCGAGAGGGGTGTCAACTCCCCGCCGACCTCGAGCATGGGGAGGCTCTTCGACGGGGTCTCGGCCCTGATCGGCACCGGGTGGAAGAACCGCTCTCCGGCGGAAGCGGCGATCAACCTGGAAAGGGCGGCCGGGGGCAAGATCGGGAGACCCTATCCCTTCCGGCTGAGCCGGCGGGAGAAGCCGTATGTCATCCGGCTCCTGCCCCTCTTCTCCGCCCTGCTGAAAGATATCGAGCGGAGGGATGACACGGCGGCCATCTCGTCCCGTTTCCATGCCGCGGTTATTTCCATGGGGGTGAAGGTTGCCGGTGTTTTATCCGCCGAGAGCGGCATCAGGGACGTGGCTCTCAGCGGCGGCGTTTTCCGGAACCGGATTGTCCGGGAAGGGCTGACGGCGGCGCTGGCCGCCGCGGGCCTGAACCCGATTCTTCCCCGAACCATCGATGTCGATGACGGCGGGCTTGCCCTCGGCCAGGCCGTCGCGGTTACGGCGATGATCAACTGCGGTATCGGAGACGTTTAGAGACAACTCGGGGCCTGAAATCCTACTTCTCCTTTGCCGCTTATTTAACAAAACAGGTAAAGCGTTTATTGTTAAATAAGGTTATTTTTTCAACAGCAGAACCAGATCGCATCACCCGGATTTCCACTTTTTTTCGTCTTATTCGTAACCCGGCCGGCAACCGGGAAATGACTTCACCGATTGAGATTATCCGTGGTAGTATGGCGAGCGGTAATCAGCGATCTGTGATTGGTAACCAGAATCCAGTAAGCAGCATCCAGCATCATGTGCCTTGCCGTTCCCATGAAGATCGTCAGTGTGGAGGGAGAGACCGCCCTTGTCTCGCTGGATGGTCTGCAAAATAAGATCGACGTCCGTTTTCTGAAGGACCCGGCTCCGGGCGATTACGTGATTGTCCATGCCGGCTTCGCGATCGAGACGCTGGACCCGGAAGAGGCGAAAAAGACACTGGACCTTTTCCGGGAGCTTGAATCTTTCGGCCAGGCCAACTGAGTTTTCCGAAAAAGCGAGAAACCGCGGATTCGGATTATTTTCTTCAATCAGCATAATCCGCTGAATCCGTGATTAAACGGTTTTAACCATGAAACTGCTTGACTCGTTTTACGACCCCGTTCTGGCCAGGAAACTGGCCGGAGATATCGGGCGGATCGCCGGCGATCGGCGTTTTAACCTGATGGAGGTCTGCGGGACCCACACCGTCTCCATCTTCCGTTCGGGTCTGAGAAGCCTCCTCCCGCCGTCTCTCCGGCTCCTTTCCGGGCCGGGCTGCCCGGTCTGCGTCACTCCCCGGGAGATTATCGACGAGATCATCATCCGCTCCCGTCAGCCGGGGACCGTCATCGCGACCTTCGGCGACATGTTGAACGTGCCGGGGGCGGAGTCGACGCTCCGAAAGGAGAAATCCCGCGGCGCCGATGTCCGGATGATCTACTCCCCCCTCGAGGGCCTCCGGCTGGCCCGGGAAAACCCCGGGAAAAAAGTGATCTTCCTGGCCATCGGCTTCGAGACGACCATCCCGTCCGCCGCCGCCGCCGTTCTGGAAGCCGAAAAATCGGGGATCGGCAACTTTTTCGTCCTCCCGGCCGGAAGACTGATCCCCCCGGCGATGGAATTTCTTCTCTCCGGCGACGATGTGAAGATTGACGGCTTCCTCTGTCCCGGCCACGTCAGCGTCATCATCGGGACGAAGCCGTACCGGAAGATTGCCGAGCGCTTTCACACCCCCTGCGTGATCGCCGGGTTCGAGCCGCTGGACATCCTGGCGGCAATCCGGGAACTGCTGGTGATGATCACCGGCGGCGCCGGCGGCGTCAGAAACCTTTATCCCCGGGCTGTCCGCGAAGAGGGGAACCCGCGGGCCCGGAAAGTGATGGAGACGGTTTTTCAGGTGACGGACGCACAATGGCGGGGACTGGGAATCATCCCCGCCAGCGGGATCTCGCTCCGCCCGGCCTTCGGAAAACATGATGCCGGATGGCTGGAGCCGGTTGAGCTGCCGGCAGCGCCGCCGGATTCCCGCTGCATCTGCGGCCGGATTCTCCGGGGAGCGGCCGTCCCCGTTGACTGCCCGGTGTTTGGAACCGGATGCATTCCCTCCTCCCCCCTCGGTCCCTGCATGGTCTCCTCCGAGGGAACCTGCGCCGCCTGGTTCAGATATGGCAATTATTGAATGGTATATATTGATTTTTTTGGAAAAGACTAAATCCTGGGATGATTCAATAGGGAGTATTGGAGTACTGGAGTGATGGAGTAATGGGGAAAAAGCTGGGCCGGCCGGTCTTCCAACACTCCACTACTCCAGCACTCCTTCATTCCATTCAAATGCTTGCGTAATTTTAAAATATTCTTGGATACGTTTTATTCATGAAATGGTAACACTTTAGCCCTTTCCCTCGTTCCCACGCTCCGCATGGGAACGTAAGGCTAAGCGTTACCACGCGGAGCGTGGTAACGAGATAGGTGACCGCAACTTTCAAAGAGCTAAAGTGTTAAGGAAAACCAAATAAGGTGAGTATTTTGCCCTTTTTCTTCTTTTCTTGGTGCTTTTGTGTCTTGGTGGCTAATATTTATTTGAAATTCAGAAACAGTACATTAATCATGGATTTTTTGTTTATCATCCAATGCTGGTGAAAAATACAATCACGCTCGAGCATGGAAGCGGGAGCCGGGAAGCCCGGGACCTGATCCGGGATCGCCTGCTTCCCCGTTTCGGGAACCGATACCTGGCCGCGCTTTCCGACTCCGCCGTTTTGCCGCCGCCGGGCGGGCGGCTGGCCTTTACCGCCGACTCCTTTGTCGTCACGCCGCTCTTCTTCCCGGGCGGGGACATCGGCAAGCTCGCCGTCTGCGGGACGGTCAACGATCTCGCGGTGGCGGGGGCGGAGCCGCTCTATCTCTCCTGCTCCCTGATCATCGAAGAGGGGTTGACGATGGAGACGCTGGAGCGGGTTGTCGATTCCCTGGGACGGTGGGCGAGGCGGTCGGGGGTGATGGTTGTGACCGGGGATACCAAGGTGGTGGAAGCGGGGCAGGCCGATCAGCTCTTCATCACCACCGCCGGTCTGGGCGTGATCCCGGCCGGGCTCTCGCTCTCCCCGGGCCGCGTCCGTCCCGGGGATGCCGTCGTCATCAGCGGGACCCTCGGCGAGCACGGGCTGGCCGTCCTGGCCGCCCGGGAAAAGCTGGATATCAGCCCGCAGCTGAAAAGCGATTGCGCGCCCCTGAACGGTCTGACGGCGGCGATGCTGGCCGCCGGTGCCGATATCAAGTTCATGCGCGATCCCACCCGGGGCGGTCTGGCAGCGGTCCTGAACGAACTGGCGGAAGGGAAAACCTGGGGGATCGCGATCGAGGAATCCCTGCTCCCGGTTCTTCCCCGGGTGAGAGCGGCCCTGGCGATACTGGGGCTCGATCTCCTTGCCCTGGCCAACGAGGGGAAACTGTGCGCGATTGTCGCCGGGAAAGACGCCCCCGGGCTGATTGACGTTATGAAAAAACAGCCGGCCGGACGGGGGGCCCGGATTATCGGCCGGATCGTCCGCCGTCCCCGGGGGATGGTGGTTATGAAGACGGACTCCGGCGGCGAACGGGTGGTTGACTGGCCCCGGGGCGATCCGATCCCGAGGATCTGCTGATCCGGCTATGAGAACCGCAAAGACGCCAGGAGCGCAGAGAAAAACGAAAAAAAACGAAAAAAAGAGCTTGTGCCTGCGTCACAAACGTGTACACTATTGGGTGACAAAGGAGGTGCACGATGAAATTCCTTAGTGTTCGCGATTTGCGGGGCAATTCGGCTCGCGTCTGGCGCGAATTGCCGAACGAAAAAGAAATGGTTGTCACCAGCAACGGACGACCTGTTGCCATGCTTGCGGCAGTCGATGAGGACAGTGTTGAGCAATCGCTGGCCGCCTGGCGACAAGTCCGGGCGACCCAAGCCATCGCCAAAATCCAACGAGAGTCGGTGCGTAAAGGCACCGACAAGTTGTCGATGGATGAGATCGACGCTGGAATCACCCAGGCCAGACAGGCCCGGCGGAAACGGGTGAAGTGAGAATCGTACTGGACACCAATGTTCTCGTCTCAGGACTCCTTGCACCTTTTGGAACCTGTGGGGACATCGTTCGTATGCTGACATCGGGGGAGATTGTACTCTGCGTTGATGCCCGGATTCTACTTGAATACAGCGATGTAATGCATCGGCCTCAGTTCGACATCAACCCGCGGAATGCCGATGTCGTAATGGTATACATTGAGAATTTTGCACAGGTCCATGCGACCGTCCCACTCGACAGGGCGTTGCCAGACACCGACGACAACCCGTTTCTGGAGGTCGCACTCTCCGCGGATGCCGAGTGTCTTGTCACCGGCAATCTGAAGCACTTTCCGGGACATTGCCGGGCCGGTGTCCGGGTGCTGTCACCGAAGGAATTCCTCAATTTCTTCAGAAAGCACAGAACAAAAAGCTGAGCAGCAAGCTGCTCCATCTGCTTGACAGGCTTCGCTTGCGCCCCGCCTATCCAGCCGCTGGATCAGAAATCGGCCTAATCGCCGGGCCAGCCCGGCATGAGACCGATTCTGTCCAGTTCCCCGGTATCTTCTTGAAAGTGTTGTTATTTTGTCCTTGCAATACACCTAAATTTCGCATATTATGTGTATCAAAATGGAGGTGATCGCCATGGGACGTACTAATGTTGTTCTCGATGAAAACCTGGTTGAAGCTTGCCGGAAAGTCACCGGCATATCTACCCGCAGAGCATTAATTGATTATGCTCTACATGAACTCCTTCGACATGAATCTCAGGCCAAGCTCCTTGAACTGAAAGGTAAAGTGAATTGGGAAGGTGATCTTGCAGCTTGGCGGCAAGGACGAGTAAAATGATGGTTCTGGTTGACACAAGCGTATGGATCGAACTTTTTGCAGGTCGTCCAATCCCGCAAGTAGAAATCCTTGAGACCCTGATTACGGAGAAAGCCGATATTTGTGTCTGCGGGATTATTTTAACCGAAGTCTTGCAGGGAATACGAAGGGAAAAGGAATATAAAAAAACAAAAGGATTATTCGAAAGTCTTATTTTCCTTCCAATGACTCACGCCACTTTCGTTAAGTCAGCGGAGATATATCGATATCTTAGACGCCGCGGCATTACTATCCGAAATCCCGTTGATTGCCTGATCGCCTCTGTTGCAATTGAACAGGCCATCCCCCTCCTCCATAATGACAGAGAGTTTGACCGCATAGAAGAGCACTTCGGGTTGAGTCCTATCTATAAAATAGATGGAGATTAACCTGTTACATCTTCCCTCGAACTATGAATAAACCGGGTAAAATCCAGCTTGCGGTTGCTGCTGGCAGTATTCCGCTATGAATCCGATTTGGGAAAGAGACAGGATCAGCCCGGCTTTGATCTTGTGGGTGGTCGTGCTGTCACTCCTCTTCCACGCGGTCATCATCATCGGCCTGAAGAAGATCCCGGTGGTTTCTCCCGGTGTCGTCGTCATCGAACCCCCCCAGCGCTCGGTCCATCTCGAGTTCGTTGATTCACCCGATCGAATTGAACCGGTGAAAGAAGAGCCGGTGACGGATCTTATCTCCGACCGGTCGAGCCGGGCTCAGGACGTCGTTCCGGATCACGCGGAGGAGTCCGAGTCTCCCCGGTCGGTCGGGACGGCAAAATCAAAGAGCATCCGCAAGGTGCCCGCCGGGCGGTCCGCGGCGATCGAGGCCCCGGCGGCGCCCGAGGGGCAGGCCGCCTTACGGGAGAAGCCGGCCGGAGAAACCAGCGAGGGGGAGGCCGGCCGCCGGGAGAGCGAGCAGAGCGGAGCCCGGATCTCGGGCCGCCCGGGGAAAGAAAGCCCGATCCAGTCTCAGGGCGAGGACGCATTTTACTCGCCCGAAGAGGACAGCCCTGATGGACGGGCCATGATACTGAAGCAGATCGCCTACAATACCCGCTCCACGGAGGTCGGGAAGTATCTGGCCCGGCTGAAACCGCGGATCGTCAATCTCTGGCACTTCAATATCATGAACAATACCTTCTATGTCCGGTCCGCTGGAACCCATGTCCTCTTCAAGATCATGCAGGACGGCACGCTGGGGAAGGTCATGGTCAACAAACATGACGGGCCGGACGTGGAGATGCGGTACAGCCTGACCGCGATCGAACAGGCCCAGCCCTATGAGCCGCTGAACGAAGAAATCATGGAATACATCCAGGATGACGGCCTCTGGCTGGAGTTCCACTTTCTCTACCATTAAATTTTTCCGCGGCCGGTGGCCGCGGAAAAATTTAAATGTGTGTAATCGACAGAACTATTGTAAATTATCCTGAAAATAAACGTACACTGAACAGATCATCAATAGTCAGTACAACCCTGGGAGAATAACGGATGGTGCAGTTACTGATACGCGGTGGCTACACGATGATCCCGATCCTGCTCTGCTCGGTGGTGTCGCTGGCGGTGATAATCGAGCGGGCCTTCAGCCTCCGGGCGGGGAAGGTCATTCCCCGCCGCCTGGTTGAACGATGGAACCGGCCCGGCCCGCCGATTGACGGCCCCGGCGCCGATCTAGCCGGGGAGACCAGCGCGCTGGGCCGCGTGCTCGCCCTCGGCTTCGAAAACAGGAAACTCGTCCAGGAAAAGAACTTCGAAATCCTCCAGGTGGCCGAGAAGGAGGTCGCCAGCCGGATGGAACGGGGGCTGGTGCTCCTGGAGATCGTGGCCGTCATCTGTCCTCTTCTCGGCCTGCTGGGCACGGTGATCGGGATGGTGCAGGTCTTCGACGTGATATCACAGCTCGGCGTCGGCCATGCCCAGACTCTCTCCCGGGGGATTTCCCAGGCCCTGATCTCGACCATTGCCGGCCTGATGGTGGCCATCCCGGCCCTGATCGCGCACAGCATTTACATCCGCAAAGTGGACAAGCTTGTACTTAAGATTGAACAAGTAGTTGGAGTTCTTTTACTTAAGCTCTATCCATAATTATTTCCGGGGGTCCGCTTTGCGGACCCCCGGAACTAATTATTACTAATCACATTTTGTTATAATAGTGGAAAGATGTCGACT
>JAZDIV010000074.1:0-2426 GCA_043804695.1 PVC group bacterium
TCTACCGGGGAAAAACTTACAAATATTCAAATCACTCAAAAACCGCCTTCCGGAAGTGCGGAATGTAAGTCTAAGGCCCTTTTTAGTCCCCATTTTACAGTTAATTCATTGATAGATAACAAGATACTGTGGTCCGACCCGGGAAAAGCAGGCTGAACTGGGCCGGGGATCTATCGGGGGGCGGTCCTGACCAATTCCTTCAGTTTTGCCACCGTCTTGGGACCGATCCCGTAAACCTTGTCGATATCCTCGACACACGTAAAAGGACCATGCTGCTCCCGGTAATCGATGATGGCCTGGGCCTTGACCGGACCGATGCCGGGAAGCGTCACCAGCTGCTCCTTCCGGGCCGTATTGAGGTCAATCCCCTGGCACATCAATCCTGATTGAGCTACATTGGTCATCGGGGATGACTGCGTCTCCTGTCCCGGCTGTGTCATTTGCTCGGTCGGAGCCGCCGATCCGAGAGCTTCTTTCATCGAAATTACCATGTATCTCTTCCCGTCGGCCTCGATCCGGATGTTCCCCCGTTCATCGGTTCGATACCATTCGCAATCAACCGATTTCAGCCGGTCCAGGACCTCCTGGCCGGGATGACCGTAGGGGTTGCCCCGGCCGCAGCTGATAACCGCCACCTCCGGATTCACCCGGTGAAGCAATTTCATGCAGGTGGAAGAGATGCTTCCGTGGTGCCCGATCTTCAGCACCTGGCAGCGGGACACCTGCCTTCCCTCCAACATCCCTATCTCCGCTGCCGCCGCCGCGTCGCCCGTGAAGAGAAACCGGTTCTCCCCGTACCGCAGTTCCACCACCACCGAACAATTATCGGCATTTTCATGTAATGAATCGGGCGGGTTCAATATCTTCAGCATCACCTCCCCGAACCGGTATTCATCCCCCCTCCTCCCCCGGACAGAGGGGATATTCATCACCTTCACCAACTGGAGCAATTTTAAGTAATAGGTGCTGGGGTTGGGTATGTCCGGATCGAAAAACTTCCCCACGATGTTGTTGCGGATGACGTTCGCCAGTCCTCCCATGTGGTCGGCATCGGGATGGGTGGCGATCAAAAGATCAATCTTCGGGATCGATCTTTTCCGCAGATAGCTGACCACTTGTGACCCGGCGGACATATTTCCCCCGTCGATCAGGATCGCCTGGCAATTGGGGCACTCGATCAGGATGCTCTCCCCCTGACCGACGTCAATGAAGCTGACCACCAGCTTTTTCCCGGGCAGACCTTCGGCATCGATACCCACTTGATCGGGAAGCCGTTCCCAGAGCCAGCCGGCGCAGTACTTTATTTTCTTTTTGACCGCCTTTCGGTTCCAGAGCGGGTATTCGCAGGAGAGTTCATCAAGAATATCGAGGGCGGCGCGGTATCCACCGGCCGCCTTTTCCAGGTCCCCGGTATGCCGGAGCCGATCGGCGTCTTTAATCAGCGAATAGACCTTTCGGAAAGCTTTCTCCGGGCTGAGCGCCCGGGCAGTGTCGGGAGAAGCGGCGGACCGCGGGGCACCCGGCGTGACGGAAACGATTACCGGGGAAGAAACCGGCGGGGAGATGCCGGGCGCCGGGGAGGAGGATGATGTGGAAGAGCCGGGAGGCTGAGACGAGGGCGACGGGGGAGAAGCGGCGGACCGCGGGGCGCCCGGCGTGACGGAAACGATTACCGGGGAAGAAACCGGCGGGGAGATGCCGGGCGCCGGGGAGGAGGATGGTGTGGAAGAGCCGGGAGGCTGAGACGAGGGCGCAGTGGGAGAAGCAAGGATCATCGAAACGACGTATAAAAAAACATTCATCAGGGGCGTCTCGACAGACCACGTTCTGTGTACAGACTCCCGGACCGCACAGACTGATACAGTCTGCAACAATGTAGAGTATCTTATTCGGCCGTCCGCAGCGCTGATCAGACTGGTTATGACCTTCTGCTACTTGCGGAAGAGGCATAAACAGCCGGCCAAGCCAGAAAAAGTATATATATTTAACCATGGGAAGACAAACAAAACTTAGCCCTTGCTTAGCCCTCGCGCAGTCTATCCCGCCTCCGCCCCGAAGTTTTAATCAGGGTTTCTCGGGGCTCGGGCAACGTTCGGGTTAAAAGGTTGCGGTTGTCTCTCAGATCCTGATATCTTTCGGGATCGAAGGACGCACTGAAATCGGTTGCGTGGAACGGCTAAGGGAGCAAGCCGCACGTAACCGTACACCGTTCAACGTTTTCCCGGTGAAACCGGGATAACCGATCAACGATACCCGGACATTACACTTTATTGTCCCGATACATTATTCGTAACATTTTAGCTCTTTGCAAATATCCACCACCGACCCTGCGTCGGTGGAGATATGATTGATTACTAAATACATCCACACATCGCACACCCCCCCTCCTCCCGCGCCTGCGGCGCGGGAGGAGGGAGTGGTTTAGG
>JAZDIV010000075.1:0-11823 GCA_043804695.1 PVC group bacterium
TGTTCCGATCAGTCGAACTTCAGGGCATTTATCCGGTGTGAAACAGTTCTGAAGGCAGCAGAAAATGAAATCATTGCAAGCAAACCATCACTGGAATGACACAAACAAGCTGCCTGATTTTTTAAAGAGCTAAAGTGTTACCAATAATCGTATTTTTCCTCCGGAAAAATACGAACGTGCAAATATTGAACCGACATTGCAGTGATATTTTAAAGATAATTCGTGTAATTCGCGTAATTCGTAGTTTTATTTAGTCGCCCGAACGAAGTGAGGGCTAAGTTCTAGATGAAGGCGCTGGTATTTGACCGGACACTGGAGCTGAAAGACGTCCCCATCCCGGAACGGAAGCCCGGCGAGGCCCTGATCCGGGTCCATCTGTCCGGGATCTGCAACACCGACATCGAGATCACGAAAGGATACATGGGATTCTCCGGGATCCCCGGCCACGAGTTTGTCGGGAGGGTCGAGAAGTCCGATGACCCCGGGCTGATCGGGCGGCGGGTGGTAGGCGAGATCAACACCGGGTGCGGGAGATGCCGGTGGTGCCGCCGGGGGCTGGAACGGCACTGCCCGGACCGGACGGTTCTCGGCATCGTCCGGCGGAACGGAGCTTTCGCGGAGTTCCTGGTCCTCCCCGACCGGAACCTTCTTCCCGTCCCGGATGAACTTTCCGATGACCTGGCCGTCTTCACGGAGCCGCTGGCAGCAGCGGTCGAGATCGGGGAGCAGATCCACCTGGATCCCTCCGCCTCGATCTGCGTCATCGGCGACGGCAAGCTGGGGATCCTGGCCGCCTGGACCCTGGGCCTGTTTTGCCCGGACCTGACCGTCCTCGGGAGGCATCCGGAGCGGGCCCCCCTCCTCGTTGAGAAAGGACTCCGGTGGACCCGGTCCCTGAAGGACCGGAAGGCCACATTCGACATCGTGGTGGAGTCGTCCGGCTCGCCCGCCGCCTGGGATCTCGCCGTCGGCTTGACCCGCCCCCGGGGGACAATCGTGCTCAAGAGCACCGTGGCCGCGGGACGGGAAACGAACCTCTCCCCCCTGGTCGTCAACGAGATTACGGTCGTGGGATCACGCTGCGGCCTCTTCCAGCCGGCACTCAATCTCCTGGAAAAAGGCCTCGTCGACCCCTCCCCTCTGATCGACTCCCGGTATGACCTCGCCGATTACGCCGCAGCCTTCGATCGGGCGCGGTCTCATACCCTGAAAGTGCTTCTCGGGATGCCGCAGTGACGGGAACTTTACGAAAAATATATCGCATTATCCCGCCAAATTAAGGTATATGATTCTTGAATATTCCATATATAGGTGATTTTATAGAATCAGGGTCATGAAAAACCAGGGAATGATTTAACCTGGGATATCGGAATGTTGGAGTAATGGACTAGCTGTTTTCGCCGCCATAAACATCTACTACACCGGCTAATCCGGGAAAAATCGAGCCTGGTAATCCGGGGTCAGGCGGTCTTCCATCACTCCATTATTCCAGTATCCCATTACTCCAGTAAGCTTGAGTGCTCTTGCTGTCGGGAAACGTGAAACATTGGAGGAACATATACACATGATGTTGACCGGATTCAAAGGACGATCCCTGCTGACGCTGCGGGAGTTTACACCCGGGGAGATCGATACTCTCCTCCGGTTCTCCATCGCTCTGAAACGGGAGAAGGCCGCCGGGACGCGGAAGAAGCGGCTGGAAGGGAAAAACATCGCTCTCATCTTCGAGAAGCCGTCCACCCGGACCCGATGCGCCTTTGTGGTGGCCGCCTGCGATGAGGGAGCCCACCCGGAGTATCTGGGCAAGAGCGACATCCAGCTCGGGAAAAAGGAGACCGTCAAGGATACCGCCCGGGTCCTGGGAAGGCTGTTCGACGGCATCCAGTTCCGCGGCTTCCAGCACGAAACCGTCGAGGAACTGGCCCGGTTTTCCGGGGTGCCGGTCTGGAACGGCCTTACCGACCGTTTTCACCCCACCCAGGCGCTGGCCGACCTGATGACCATCCTCGAGCGCAAGGGGGAACTCCGGGGGGTAGGACTGGCTTATGTCGGTGACGGACGGAACAACGTGGCCAACTCCCTGATGCTGGCCGCCGCCAGCATGGGGATGAACTGCCGGATTGTCGCCCCGGAGCCCCTTTTCCCCGCAGAGGAGCTGGTGAGGGAAGCCCGGCTGGCGGCCGGAGTGCGGGGCGGAACCGTCACCATCACTGCGGATATCGACGAAGGAGTCGCGGGGGCCGAGGTCGTGTACACCGATGTCTGGGCATCTATGGGCGAGGAAGACGCGATCATGGAGCGGATCCGCCTCCTCTCGCCCTACCGCCTCGACAGCCGTCTTATGGAGAGGACCGGCCGGACCGACGCGCTTTTCATGCACTGCCTCCCCTCCTTTCACAATGCCGACACCGATGTCTCCCGGGAGAATCCCGGGATCTGCGAAACGACCGACGACGTCTTCGAAAGCGCCGGTTCGGTTGTCTTTGACCAGGCGGAGAACCGGATGCACACCATCAAGGCGGTCATGGTCGCCACCTTGACGGGGAGCGATTAAAGTTTTGCATTGTAATGGCGCTGGTCGTGACCGGTGCATGCCGGCAGTTGACAGAAGAGAGGGTCATCCGGTACTGTCCCCTCCGGATTAAGCGGTGCAACCTTCAACCGGATCGTTGTCTCTTATGGCGGGAGCTTTCTCAACCTAGGAAGCTATGACCGGAGTATCCTACAAAAGGGTCTTTTCCCTGATCGCGGTCTGCTCCGCCGCCACCGCAGGCCTCCACCGGGCCCACGCCGGTTCCCCTCTGGATCCATTTATCAACGGGGCATTTCACGGGAAGTTCCGGACCTATTATATCAATCGTGAGTTCAACAAGATCGGGGGAGAGCCCGAGCGCCGGATCCAGGAGAGCCTGGCGGCCGGCGGGTGGCTGGGCTATGAGACTGCAGCCTGGTCCGGTCTCAGCCTGGGGGCGGTGATCTACACCTCCCAGGGGGTCCTGGTCAACAACCCCAACTTCGGCGGGGGCGGGATCCTGGGGCCGGATAACGAAAGCTACAGCTCCCTCGGGCAGGCCTACCTTCAGTACCTTCTCAAAAATACCACGCTCCGGCTCTACCGGCAGGGTATCAACTCCCCCTTCATCAACGACTACGACACCAAGATGACCCCCCGCACCTGGGAGGCATACACTCTGTATAATCGCGACATTCCGGACGTCACGCTGACCACCTCTTTTATCCGCCAGATCAAGGGCTGGTACGAAACCGATTTCCAGTACATGGGCGAGTTCGCAAACAATAACGGAACCTACCAGGTGACCAAAACCAATATTCCCGTGTCTCTGGCCGGGGCGGTCTGGACGCCGGCCGATAATTACAAGTTCCAGCTCTGGGATTACTTCGCTTACGAGTATTTTAACGGTGCCTATCTGCAGGGAAATGCTTCCTGGCCGCTGACTGACGACGGACTCTCTCTGGGGCTGGCTCTCCAGGGATGGACACAGCGCTCCGCGGGCGAGGAGGTCGGGGGTGATTTCAGCACCTGTTTCGGGGGGGGAGAGATTGACCTCGGCTGGAAGTGCTGGACGATCAGCCTGATCTATACCGTCACCGACCGGGGTTCCCGCGTGGTCAACCCCTGGGGGAACTCCTTCAGCTTCGCCTCCATCTTCGAGGAGGATTTTGACTATGCCGGTGAGGAGGCCTTCGTGGTGGGGCTGGAGTACGATTTCTCGGAGACGCTGCTCGATGGGCTGACGGCATCGGTCTATGTCTGCAACGGCGACACCCCGGCCTCCGGGCCCGGCGCGACGCCGAGCCAGAAAGAGTATGATTTTTTTATCAAGTACCGCCCGGATCCCGACCTCGAGGGACTGCACCTGAAGATCGAGGGAGCGGTCGTTGATACCGAGCAGTCGTTCCCCGAGGGCGAGGACTATCACGATATCCGTTTTATCTTCAACTATGACTTCGGCTTCGGGATCAAGCCGAAGACCTGATAATAAAGAATGAACGTCCAACATCCAACGTCAAACATCCAACGATTTGTAGGGGCGAACCCCCGTGTTCGCCCGGTGGTGATAAAAATAACGCCCAATATCAAACACCGAACACCGAACATTGAACATCGAACATCGAACGTCGAACGTCCAGCATTGAACATAAGGGGGATGAAAAGTCGGGGAAACAATTCGCGCAATTTGTGTAATTCGTAGTTCTTTTAAGGAGGGTAAGGGTACCCTTAGTGTTAATTAGTGAAATTAGTGGACTTAAAAGGGGCCGGGGTGGGGGGAAAAGGAGGGAACCAGATGAAAATTAGGGACATTATGATACCAATCCTCGGGGTCGGGATTATCTACTTCATCGCTGTTATGGTGGTCTCTCCTGTATTGGCCCAGGAGGGGGATGTGGCGGGCGCGCTCCGGGAGGAGCTGAGAAAGCTCAAGGTTGAGCACGCGGGGAAGATCGAGCAGATGGAGGAACGCCTCCGGGCCCTGGAAAAGGCCGAGGCGGAAGATAAGCTGATGGCGGAGCAGTCCCTGAAAGAGGCGGAGGCCGCCCGGCTGGCGGCGGAGAAGGCGGGGGATACCCAGCTCCGGGTCGTTTTCCCTCCCCCGGACGAGTATCCCTCCTACCTCACCCGGGGACTGGAGTTTCACGGCTACCTCCGTTCCGGATACGGCATCAACGGCAAGGGCGGCCACCAGGTGTACTTCAAGGCGCCGGGGGCGGACGCCAAGTACCGGCTCGGGAACGAGACTGAGACCTACGGCGAACTGGCCCTGGTCAACAACTTTGTCGCCAACGCCGCCGAGCCTTTCTGGAAGCTTCAGGTCCGGGTCTCCGTCTGGACGCCGGAGAACCAGAACGACGACGACACCGACCCCTACGGTCATTTCAAGCTGGGCCTCCGGGAGACCTTCATCCAGGCCGGCAACTTCTCCTGGTCGCCCTCGATGAAGTTCTGGGCCGGCAACCGGTTCTACCGCCGGCATGACATCCACATCATCGATTACTACTGGCTGGACATGAGCGGGTACGGGGGCGGCGTCGAGGACATCCCCGCGGCCGGGGACGTCAAGCTCGCAGTCGCCTACCTGGGGGGATCGCTGGACGACTACGAGTTCTCCGATGTCGGTCGGATCGCCAAGAACACGGCTGATGTCCGCCTTTATGACATCCCGCTCCCTCTGGGAAGCGGGATGATCTGCCTGGCCCCCTCCACCCTGAAGGGAGGGAATTACACCGAGGAAGGCGTCAAGCACAATTACCCTTCCTCTTCCGGGTACGGACTGACCTTCGCCCACACCCATGATCTCTCCGGCGGCGGTTATAACCAGGTGAGCGTCCAGTACGGCCGCGGCACCGGATCCCAGTTCACGCCCACCGTCCAGGAGCCGAACGGGTATCTGCGGGATACCTGGACGTTCCGGGCCACCGAGACCCTCCTCATCAACTCCTGGGACTCGTTCGCGATGATGGGCACGACTCTCTTTCAATTAAAGAGCGACGGCGCATCCGAAGACGACCGGACCGCCTGGTACTCGATCGGTGGACGGCCGATCTACAGCTTCACCGAGAATCTCGCCCTCGCCCTGGAGGCCGGTCTTGATTACGTGCGGGACGAGACACAGCCGGACGAAGACGGCGATCCCGCCAAGGGGTTTCTGGGCAAAATCACCATCGCCCCCGAGCTCCGGATCGACAATACCTTTCTCGGCCGCCCCGTGCTCCGACTTTATTTCACCTACGCGGCCTGGAGCAGGGATTTTAAGGGACAGGTCGGGATGCTGGACGACATGAACCCGTCCGCCAACCCCTACGGAAACGACACCCGGGGCTGCGCGGTCGGCATCCAGGGAGAAGCGTGGTGGTGAGAAAAGAACGACCATCGAACGTTCAACGTTCAACGAACCGGATGGGAAAAGCATGAACGTCCCACATCAGTCTGATCCGTCGGATCCGACCAATCCGTCTGATAGATTATTTAATAAACTGCATGATTAACGGTAAAATCCAAACCAGGAGGTATGCCATGCCGGAAGACATCGCTGTAAAAATGGGACGGGACGCGGCCGGAGGACTGGGCGCCAAGAAGTACAAGGGCCTGGTCTATGTCGTCGCCTTCACCGCCGCCCTGGCCGGTCTCCTCTTCGGCCTCGACATCGGGGTCATCTCGGGAGCGTTGAAATTTATCGCCAAGGCGTTCTCGGCCACCACCCTTCAGCAGGAGTGGGTGGTCAGTTCGCTCCTCTGGGGAGCGGTGCTGGGGACACTTCTCAGCGGGGCAATCTCCAAGAGGTACGGGAGGAAGAATACCATTCTCCTGTCGGCGGTGATCTTCGCCCTGGGAGCGATCCTCTCCATGCTCTCCCAGTCAATCGGGATTCTGATCGGCTGCCGGGTCTTTCTGGGGCTGGCGGTGGGGATGGCGTCATTCACCGCTCCGCTTTACCTCTCGGAGATCGCGCCCCGGGGAATCCGCGGCGCCCTGATTTCGATGTACCAGCTGATGATCACGATCGGGATCGTCCTCGCCTTCCTGAGCGACACTTTCTTCTCCACCTATTTCAAATACCACGGTGAGGCCGGCGGACACTGGCGGATCATGCTCGGGATCCTGGTCATTCCGGCGACCATCATGTTCATCGGGGTCTTCTTTCTCCCCGAGAGTCCCCGCTGGCTGCTTCTGAAAGGCAGGAAAAAGGCCGCCGAGCGGGTGCTGCACCGGGTCAGGTCAACCGAGGAAGAGATCGTCCAGGAAGTGGCGGAGATCGAGGCCAACCTGGAGCAGGAACAGGCCGGCTGGAAGATGTTCAAGAGAAACAAAAATTTCCGCCGGGCGGTCTTTCTCGGGATCGGTCTTCAGATCATTCAGCAGCTGACCGGGATCAACGTGGTCATGTACTACGCGCCGAAGATATTCCAGGCCGCGGGATTCGCCGGCACCGCCCAGCAGATGTGGGGAACGGTCCTGGTGGGGGTGATCAACGTCCTGGCCACCTTCATCGCCATCGCTTTCGTGGATCGGTGGGGCCGCCGGCCGATCATGTACACCGGCTTCGTTGTCATGGGCATATCCATGTGCATCGTCGGCATCGCCATGCCCGACCAGGCCCAGCTGGCCGCGGCCGCCGGACAGATCCCGACCCGCGCCTTTATCTCCATCGCGGGGCTTCTCACCTTCATCATCGGTTTTGCCGCCAGCGCCGGGCCGATCATCTGGGTGATCTGCTCCGAGATCTACCCGCTCTCCGGACGCGACTTCGGCATCACCTGCAGCACGGCCACCAACTGGATCGCCAACGGGATCGTCGGTCTGACCTTTCTCTCGCTTCTGCAGGGGATCGGCCCCACGGCCACCTTCCTGCTCTATGGAGGAATCGAGGTGCTCTTTATCATCTTCTTCCTGTTCTGGGTACCGGAGACGAAGGACGTTTCCCTGGAGAAGATCGCTCAGAACCTGCTCGCGGGGAAGAAGCTTCGGGATATCGGCCGTTAATTTTTCTCCCCTCCAGCGGAAACGCTGGAGGGAAGAAAAATTAATTACGAAATTGCTCCACAGGCGTTGATTTTTCGCAATGGAGAAGGGGCAAATCATACAGCGGTTCAACCGGCATTTTGCCGGAATACCCCGCGTCTTCGCTGCCCCGGGGCGGGTCAACCTGATCGGTGAGCACACCGATTACAATGACGGCTTCGTCCTCCCGATGGCTCTCGAGTATATGACAGCCGTTGCCGTCTACCCCCGCTCCGACCGGATGGTGGAGTCGCATTCGGTGAACCTGGACGACTCGGTCGTCTTCTCCCTGGACGAGAACGATCACCGACGCGGCCACTGGTCGGATTACATTGCCGGTGTGGCCCGGGTGCTGGAGCTCTCCGGCTTTCGCATGCCCGGAGCGGATCTCCTGATCGAGAGCACTGTTCCCGTCGGGGCCGGCCTTTCCTCATCCGCCGCACTCGAGGTCGCCACGGCCCTGGCTTTTCTCTCCACCGTCAATGGAGAATGTGCCCCGGAAGAACTGGCAAAGCTCTGCCGGCGGGCGGAGAACGAGTTTGTGGGGATGAACTGCGGGATCATGGACCAGTTCATCTCCGTCTGCGGGAAAAAGGGCCATGCCCTTTTCCTGGACTGCCGGTCGCTCGATTACCGGCAGGTTCCTCTCCCTTCCGACCGGGTTTCCGTGGTCGTCGGCAACACTATGGTGAAGCACGAACTCTCCGGATCGGAGTACAACCGGCGGCGCGCCGAGTGCGAGGAAGGGGTGGCACTCCTCCGGGATATCTATCCCTCCATCACCGCCCTCCGTGACGTCTCGCCGGAAGAACTGGCGGAGTGCGAAGGATCGCTCCCGGAGACCGTCAGGAAGCGATGCCGACACGTCATCACCGAGGACAGGCGGGTCCTGAACTCGGTGGCGGCGCTGGAGGAGGGCGACCTGGAACGGTTCGGCTCCCTGATGAACGCCTCCCACGAGAGCCTCCGGGACGACTACCAGGTGAGCTGCGGGGAGCTGGACATCATGGTCGAACTGGCCCGACAGGTCCCCGGATGCCTGGGCGCCCGGATGACCGGTGGCGGCTTCGGCGGCTGCACCGTCAACCTGGTCGTGGTCAAGGCGGTCGATGATTTCCGCTCGGCCGTTCGTGATGGCTACCGGAAGGCCGTCGGCCGGGAGCCCGAGATCTATGTTTCGTCCCCCGCCGACGGCGCCCGGGAACTACCATAGCCGCTAAAACGAAGTCCCGAGGAGTCCGGAACGAGCTTTTTTCGGGAGGCGCAAAAGGCAAAAAATTAAGGGATCTGTGATAGCGGGGAGGAATGACGATACTCGAATGACGAAATCCGAAAGAACTTCAAATTCCTAAATACAGAGAGGAAGTACTTGGTAATGAAGAATCAGTTCATTATGCTGTCGCTGAACATGATACCTTGATGCAAACTGAATTGTGGACAGAGTAGCATGACAAATACCCCTCGACTTTTGTTGTTTTTTTCTCGAAATCGGGTAAAATAGTTACTAGTCAGTCCATAATTGTATAGACATGTCATTGCGAGGAGCGAAGCGACGAAGCAATCTCAACTTTATGCACAACAAGAGATTGCTTCGCTTCGCTGCTATGACCGCAATTGTTGATGTTAATATTACAACGGTCGGATTAATAACTGATGCCAGCATTTCTTTCACAACTTATCGGATATTCATTTTTAACCGGTTTTTACGTTTTAAATGACCGGAATTTTTTCTGAAAGGAGGAGGAGATGAGAAGATTGATGGTTGTTGTCGGCGGGGCATTAATCATCGGGTTGCCGACTCTGCTTCCGGCCCAGGTTCAGCTTGATTATTCCACCTACCTCGGGGGGAGTGGTGATGATAAGGGTCTTGGAATTACCCTGGGGCCGGGCGGCGAGGCGTATGTCACCGGGTATACCAACTCCTTAAATTTCCCAACTGAAAATCCATACCAGGGGGGATTTCAAGGAGGATTTTGTGACGTCTTCGTGAGCAAGCTCGGCTCGACCGGCTCCACTCTCTTCTTCTCCACCTACCTCGGGGGGAGTAGTTCTGATGTGGGGTTTGGCATCACACTGGGGACGGGCGGCGAGGCGTATGTCACCGGGTATACCACCTCCTTAAATTTTCCCACTGAAAATCCCTACCAGGTGGGATTTCAAGGTGGAATTTATTACGCTTTCGTGAGCAAACTCGGCTCGACCGGCTCCACTCTCTCCTTCTCCCCCTACCTCGGGGGGGTTAGTGATGATTGCGGGAAGGGAATTACCCTGGGGACGGGCGGCGAGGCGTATGTCGCCGGGTATACTTACTCCACGAATTTTCCCACTGAAAATCCCTACCAGGGGGGATTTCAAGGAGGATTTCTTGACGTCTTCGTGAGCAAGCTCGGCTCGACCGGCTCCACTCTCTCCTTCTCCACCTACCTCGGGGGAGGAGGTCAAGATTGGGGTCTTGGAATTACCCTGGGGACGGGAGGCGAGGCGTATGTCACCGGGTATACCACCTCCTTAAATTTCCCAACTGAAAATCCCTACCAGGGGGGATTTCAAGGAGGTTCTGACTCCTTCGTGAGCAAGCTCGGCTCGACCGGCTCCACTCTCTCCTTCTCCACCTACCTCGGGGGGGGTGGTAATGATAACGGGTATGGCATCACCCTGGTTACGGGCGGCGAGGCGTATGTCACCGGGGGTACCTTCTCCACGAATTTTCCCACTGAAAATCCATACCAGGGGGGATTTCAAGGAGGAGAGGCTGACGTCTTCGTGAGCAAACTCGGCTCGACCGGCTCCACTCTCTCCTTCTCCACCTACCTCGGGGGGGTTAGTGATGATTGCGGGAAGGGAATTACCCTGGGGACGGGCGGCGAGGCGTATGTCACCGGGTATACCGCCTCCTTAAATTTTCCCACTGAAAATCCATACCAAGGGGGATTTCAAGGAGGAACTTCTGACGCCTTCGTGAGCAAGCTCGACTCGACCGGCTCCACTCTCTCCTTCTCCACCTACCTCGGGGGAGGGGGTTATGATTGGGGACGTGGCATTACCCTGGGGACGGGCGGCGAGGCGTATGTCACCGGGGATACCGACTCCACGAATTTTCCCACGAAAAATCCCTACCAGGGGGGATTTCAAGGAGGAACTTATGACGCCTTCGTGAGCAAGTTGAGGCAGATTACGCCGACGCCGACGCCGACACCGGTGGGAGAGGTCTTCGAGGCGCCGATTGTGGTCACGCTGAACTACCACAGCAGCGGGGACACCACGGGTTTCGCCAACAACTACAACCATTACAGCTGCTTCTTTTTCGAAGAGACCGGCCGAGACGTGGTCTATTCATTTAACGTGAGCGCCCCGGGGACGCTGTCGATTTTGCTCAGTAACCTTTCCGGTGATCTCGACCTGATCCTCTGCGACGCGCCCGATTGGAAGGATTGCGTGGACAGCAGCACGCGCTCGGGAACGAGAAACGAGGAGATCACGTTCGCCGCCGGGACGGGGACGTTCTACACGGTGGTGGACGGCTTCGGCGGCGCCTTCGGCCCCTATGACCTTGACATCGCGATCACCACGCCGACGCCCACACCGACGCCGACGCCAAGCGCGACCCCGACGCCGAGCGCGTCCCCGGCGGCGACGCCCCGGGAGACGCCAACCCCGGAAAAGACCCCGACGCCTCTCACCACCCGCACCCCCTCCCCCACCCCGACCTGCGGGCCGACCGTGGCCCAGCTTCGCTTCGTCCTCCAGTCGGGGGATTATGACGGCGACGGGACCGCCGACATCGGCATCTTCCGCCAGAGCGGCGGGCTCTGGGCGATCCGCGGCGTCACCCGGGCCTACTTCGGCGGCGCCGGCGACGTGCCCGTCTCCGGCGACTACGACGGCGACGGCACCGCCGACATCTCCATCTTCCGGCCGACCCGGGGCCTCTGGGCCATCCGGGGGGTCTCCCGGATCTACTACGGCCTCCCCGGGGATTACCCGGCTCCCGCCGATTACGACGGCAACCGCACCGCCGATGTCTGCGTCTTCCGGGACGCCGTCGGGCTCTGGGCGGTCCGGGGCGTCACCCGGGCCTACTTCGGGGCGACCGGCGACCGGCCGGTCCCCGGCGACTACGCGGGCGGGGGAACCGACGCCATCGGCATCTTCCGCCCCTCCTCCGGGACCTGGGCGGTCCGCGGCGTCACCCGGGTCTACTTCGGCGGTTTCGACGACTGGCCGGTCCCCGGCGACTATAACGGCAACGGGAACTTCGAGGTGGCGATCTTCCGCCCCTGGTCGTCCGGCCTCTGGGCGGTCCG
>JAZDIV010000076.1:0-2668 GCA_043804695.1 PVC group bacterium
ATGAAGACTCTCGCAATAACTGATTTCAAGGCCCACGCGCTTCAGATTTTAGGACAAGTCGCGAAGACCAGGGAGTCGGTCGTGGTCACAAAACGAGGAAAACCTTTGGCTGAAGTCGTTCCGTTCTCAGCGCGCAAGCCAGCCCCCGGTAAATTGTCCGAGGCACTGGTGTTTGAGAAGGACATTGTCTCCCCCCTGGGTGCAGACATGTGGGATGCCTACAAATGAGGTACGTGCTCGACACCCACGTCTGGGTCTGGTGGAACATGCATCCCCAGAAGCTATCCGCCAAGGTTCGGTCGTTGCTCTCAGCCCCCGCACGTTATGAGGAACTACTGCTTTCCGCCATCTCTCCCTGGGAGTTCAGCAAGCTTCTCGAGAAAGGCAGAATCGGCATCTCCTGCAATCCCGAGGAATGGATTGCCGAAGCTCTGGATATGCCGAAGCTTCGGCTTGTACCTCTGTCGCCGACCGTAGCGTATCGATCAACATCCCTGCCGCAGCCATTCAACGGTGACCCGGCCGATCAGATCATTGTGGCGACAGCCCGGGAAGAAAACGCCACGATATTGACCATAGACAAGATCATCCGGAAGTACCGGCACGTCCGGAGTCTTTGGTAGCCGAGAGGCATAACAACAGCCCGGGCCGTTACGTTTCCAACCGCGCCCCACGCGGTCTGAAACAAAGGCCATGCTGGACGTTCACAGTCCGAAGGAAGGGACCCCGGGCGGTCGGCTGAGGCCGCCGACGCTTACTCGGCGTCCTCGAAGGTGGCATTGCCGTCCTCGTCGATCCTTAAGTAACCATCGATCTCCGCCCAATCGGTCCGCGTCTTCCGTTCGACCTGTTCTCCGTTGATATAGAGCCGGATGGTTATCTCCCCGCACTCGATCTCGGCATAGAGATAGAGATGGGCCCCGTCCTTGGGGTAGATGGTACGGGACCAGGGAGATTCGTTAATGTCATAATAGGTATGGAGGTTGCCCTCCTCGTCGCGCCACTGCAGGCGGACCAGACAGGCCACGCTTCCTTCTTCGAACTCCGCCTTATACCGGACGGTGGCCTCGTCATCATCCGCGCCGCCGCCGCTCCCGCCGCAGGAAAGGAGAAAGAGCGGGAGAAGGCTAACAGAGAATAGCCGTAAAATGACGTGCTTATTTATCATTGTACTAAAACCTCAGATGTCGTCCACTTTAGTAGTAGTAAACAATTTTTACGAAGTAAAAATTAAATTATAGTACCACAAAACCGGTCCCGGTCAAAAACAAATCATCCAGCCAGACCCGGATCCCCCAGCGCCCGAGGAAACGGCCGGTGCCGAAGGGACCGATCGAGACGGGGAACAGATCCTCCCCCCGGAGTTCCAGCCAGGACCAGCACCGGTAGCGCCCCCCGGCTGAATGGAACTCCTTCCGGAACGTTTCCTGGACGCTCCCCCGGGGATTGATCCACCGGAAGACAAGGCTGTGGTCCCCCGGCTCCACGCGGGAGACGACAACCGTCGCGTAAATCTTTTCTCCGAAACGGAACTCGGTCCGGCCGGCGCCAGATTTACTCCTTTGCGGAGATGCCCCGAGAAAAAGAGTCGATTTCGCCGGAGACAGATCATCCGGTCGTGGCTCACCGGGTGACGAAGCCGGGACAGGTGATTGGGAACGGGGATAGGCCAGGACAAAAATAACACCGGCCACAGTCAGACCGGCGGCGGAAAAAACAAGGACATGAATTACCTTCTTCATCTTATTTTTTCGGTCCCCCCCGAAGTTTTAATCGGGGAAGAAAAAATAAGATTAAAGAGAAAGGACGCGTTCCGAAAGCCGGGCATCGCCGATCTCCCGGCGAAGGTACTCCATCGTTCCGTTTATCCGCTCGGACAGGCTGCCCCGGATCTTCAGCTTGCGGCCTGGAAAGGACGGCCATCTTTGCTTGATCAGCTCTTCAATCGCCAGCTGGAAATCCTCGTTGGTCGAGCGGACCCCGTCTGCTATCCCCCGGTTGCAGCTGAGGCGGAGATGGTCTTCCAGTTCAATGTAAAGGAGGAGAAAGTAGGTCCGCTGCCAGTAATCGGCGGCTTCCCCGATGATCCCGTAAACGGCGGGGTCCACGTACCCTTCTTTCGCTCCCCGCCAGGCGAAGATTGAGTTGTCGAAGACACACCGGTCGCAGAGAAGGAAATCCGGAAGCAGCTCCGCCGCTTCCAGCTCCAGGCGGATCTGCTCTTTGCATATCCAGTACTGACCGCGGGTGACTTTGCCGCTCTCGTTGATGTCGTAGGGGCAGAGGCGGGAGAGCTCGGGGACCATCTCGACCTGGAAGGCCCGGTATTTGAGCTCGCTGAAGAGCCGGTGGATGAAAGTGGTCTTGCCGACCCCGAACGTTCCGATGATTCCTATTTTGTACATTAAAATTTTCCTCCGGAAAATTTTGGTGTTAAGTCCTATAGGTCGCTGCGATATCTTACATTAACATATCGTCCCTGTGACGAGAAACGCCGATATCACTACGATGGACGCCGCCGATTACCGCTCACTGCTCACTCACCCGTGTCACCGAAGGTGGAGCATTGCTCACCAGGCTGTTCTTATGCAGCCGGGCGAAGAAAGGGCTCAGCGTCGTATTCGGCAGGACCCGCACGCCGTCGCCGATCCGGATCGCGGCCAGAGAC
>JAZDIV010000077.1:0-12611 GCA_043804695.1 PVC group bacterium
AATGCCGCCATTTTACTGGCGGCATTGTGCGGCGGCGGATGGAGGCGGGGGGAGTCGAACCCCCGTCCTGAAGTGGATCCCTCCGCGCTTCTACAGGCTTAGTCGGTCGTTTGCGTTCGCCCCCGGAAACTCCGGCCGACAGGATTGACCGGGAACTAACCGCCAGCAATACATCTCACCCCGCCCCCCGGCGGTCCGGGTTTGGGGCCAGCCTGCTCTCGTACGTCCCTATCCGTCCCGCAGGCTGAACGGTAGGAACGTGACCGCTTTAAGCGGCCAGTGCAAACTGCTCGTTGGCAGTTGTCTTGTTGCCGGGTGTTTAAAGAGGCCTCCCGACCACCTCTGCCTGCCGCGTCGGCTTCACCATTCCAGTCGAAACCGGATCGCCCCCAAAATTTTCATCTTCGATGAAAATTTTGTGTTAAAAATATCTTGTCCAACTTAATCTATACCATGGTATTGTAAAGCGCAAGGGAGAAAGTAAAACTTAGCGCCTTCGGCGCAACTTCGTAGCGGCGACCTTCAGAGGCTGTCCGACAATTGGCATTTTTGCAAATTTATCGGTCATTGCGAGGCGACCGCAAGGAGTCCTGAGCACAGCGAAGGAACTGCAGCGACGAAGCAATCTTATCTCGTTGGAATAGAAAAAGATCAGGTCAGGGATGGAGATTGCTTCGCTCCTTCGTCGCTCGCAATGACAAAGCCAGGGTTGTCGGACAGCCTCTAAAGACTGCCGCTACGACATTTATTGTCCCGATGACGATCGGGATGCGCCTCAGGCGCAAAATTCCAGAACAGCACGTTAGCTTCGCAACCTGAATTCCAAGATATGGCCACTATCCGACATTTAATGCGAAACGGCGGGAGGAATTACCGGCCGGCGGCACGGCTTTTCCTGGTCTTCCTGCTGATCCTCCTGGCGGTGGGCTGCAGGAGGGGGCCGGAGAAAGAGATCTCGATCGTCTATACCAACGATCTCCACGGCCACATCCTGCCGGAGCGGGTCCGGGACTGGTCGGGACGGACGGGGGGATACGCGGTCTTCGTCGGATGGCTGAAAGAAACCCGGCGGGAGAATGAAAAGAAAGGAATCCCCACCCTCCTGCTCGACGCCGGGGACATTTTCATGGGGACGGTGGAGGGGAATCAGACCCGGGGCCGGGCGGTGATCAGGCTGATGGACCTGGCGGGCTACGACGCCATGGCGCTGGGGAATCATGAGTTCGACTTCGGTTTTTACAACCTGCAGCAGCTGGCCGAACTGGCGGATTTCCCCTTCCTGAGCTCGAATGTTCTCCGGAAGGAGACCGGCCGGATTCTCTCCTTCACCCGGCCCTACATCGTCAAGAAATACGACGGACTGACCGTCGGCATCATCGGCGTCACCACCGCCGAGGTGCCCGAGATCACGCTGCCCAGGAACGTGGGGCAGGTGATCTTCAAGGATCCGATACCGGCGGTTCAGGCCTATCAGCGGCTTCTCGAACAGGAGGGGGTTGATCTCCTGATCGTGCTCAGCCACCTGGGTCTGAAGGAAGATACGGCGCTGGCCCGGGCGATACCTGAGATCGATCTGATTGTCGGCGGCCACAGTCACGATCTCCTGACCCGGCCGCTCCGGGTGGGGGAGGGGGGAACGCTCATCTGCCAGGCGGGGAGCTACGGCCGGTTCGCCGGCCGGCTCGATCTCCGGGTGGATACCGGGGGGGACGCGATCTCAGCCTATGAATCGACGATCTTCGCCAACCGCCAGTGGAGCCGCCCGGCCGATATCGCGACCAACCGGCTCCTGGAAGAGATCAAGTCCGAGGTGGGGAATGAATACGACCAGATGGTCGGGCAGGCGCTCCAGGATGTCCTCACCGACGACGACGACGAATCTCCCCTGGGTGACCTGATCGCCGATGCCGTCCGGGAGGCGGGCGGAGCTGCCGCCGCGTTCCAGAACCCTTACGGCATCAGGGGCGATTTTTTGGAAGGGCCGATCACCCGGCGGGATGTGTTCACGGTGCTTCCTTTCAACGACACCATCATTACCATGGAGTTAACCGGAAGGCAGATCCGGGAACTGATCGAGCAGAGCCTGACGATGAAAAAAGGGATGCTGCAGATCTCCGGACTGCGGGTCGAATACAGCGTGGATCGGCCGGAAGGGAAACGGGTGCTCTCGGCGGCGATCGGGGGTAATCCGCTGGACGACGCGTCCCGCTATACCGTCGCCACCAACGGCTTCCTGGCCGGCGGCGGCGATTATTTCAGTACCTTCTCCAGAGGTGAGGCGCCCCGTGATACCGGGATACTCCTCCGGGAAGCCGTCAGCACATACATCAGAAATCACACCCCTCTCTACCCGGCGAATTTCTCCCGCGACCGATGGGTGAAAAGATAATAAAAAGATAAGAACTTAGCGCCTCCGCCGCAACTTGGTTACGGCAAGGGTAACGATGCCCGTTTCGGTAAAGGTAACGGTAACGGCCACCCCGCCTGGCGCACGTAACCGTAACCGGCAGACGAAACGGGCCTCGTAACCGTAACCGTAGTCGTTATTGAAATTCCGAAGCAGCCAATTATCCCGGCCCGGAAGGACACCGTCGTGTTTTTCCCGGCTCCATCGCAGGTCCAGGATCATGAGATTCCGGGTCAGTGACAAGGAGAAAAAATATTCGCGAAGGATGCTTGTTCCGGTCGCCTTCTGCCTGCTGGCGATCTTCCCGGCGCCCGGCTCCCGCGCCTTTGCCATCACCGTCCGCGGTCCGGTCGCCCGCATCCCGGCCGCTTCCATCCGCCACCGGGGAACGCTCTATCTGCCGGTGGCGGCGATCGCCCGCGCGTACGGCCTGGCCCTGGCCGAACAGGATGAGACGACCTTCGTCTTCAGTTCCGATGACGTGCGCCTGGAACTGAGACCGGGGAGCCGGACGGTCATCATCAACGGCGAGGCCGTGGAGATGGACTCCCCCGTCGACTGGGCGGAGGGAAAACTGATCGCCCCCATCTACCTGGCGATCGTGACGCTTCCCGCCCGGTTTCCTCCCCGGGAACCGGCGCCGCTGCTGCCGCCGGCCAAACGGGTCCGCATCATGCTCGATCCCGGCCACGGGGGGATCGACCCCGGCGCCATCGGCGAAGAGGGCCTCCGGGAGAAAGACGTCGTTCTCGAGATAGCAAAGGAAGTGCGTGCCCTGCTCCAGGCCAGGGGCTATGAGGTTTTCCTGACCCGGAGCGGCGATCGCTTCTTATCGCTGAAGAAGCGCGCCCGGCAGGCCAACCGCTGCCGGGCCGATCTCTTTGTCAGCATTCACGCCAACGCCGCCTTCAACCGCCTGGCCCGGGGGACGGAGACTTTCTACTACGCTCCGGCCTCGGATCAGCTGGCCCGGAAAGCGGCCGTGCTGGAGAATGCCGTTCTGCGGCTGGAAGCCGCGGCGGGAAACCCGGAGAACAGAAGCGACACCACTGCCGCCGGCGGCGGACGGGGAGGGGATCGATTGAGCGAGAGCATCCGGGCGGCCCGCTCTGTTCAAAAGAGGATAAGCTCGGTGACCGAAGGCGAAGACCGGGGAATCAAGGCGGCGGAATTCTATGTCCTGAAATTCACCCGGATGCCGTCCATCCTGGTCGAGACGGGGTTTCTCTCCAACAACCGGGAACGGGATCAGCTGGCCGATGCGGCCTATCGGACAGAGATGGCGGAAGCGATCGTCCGGGGAATAGGCGATTTTTGCGGGAACGCCGCGGCCGCGGCGGGAAGAAAAAATGCCGGCGGCGGATCCGATCCGGCAAATTTCTCTTCCGTTCCGGCGGCGACAGCCTATAATATGAACACACGACAAACCGGCACCGGAGAAAAAGCTCCGGCCAAGGAGGAATGATGAAAGACAAAATGAAGTTGATGTCCCTGTTTCTGCTGGCGCTCCTGCTGGCTGTCCCGGCGGCGGAGGCGGCCGGGAGCGTCACTCTTCCCAACGACATCGCCTGGGTCATGTCGGCGGACACTTACAAGGAGTGCGTCCAGCAGGCCTATCTCAACGCGATGAACCGGCTGACAAAGCTGGCGGAGGGAAAGGAGGCGGGAACCTGGTGCGTGGTCCTGGACGCCGACGAGACCATCATCAGCAACGTGCGCTTTCAGGCTGAACTCGCCGTCAAAAAGCAGAGCTATTCCAAGTCGGCCTGGAATGCCTGGTGTTCGCGGGGAGAAGCGCCCGTCCTCCCCGGGGTGATTGAATACCTGAGTCTGGTCCAGAAGCTGGGCGGAAAGGTCATCATCATCACCAACCGGCAGTCCCCGCTGCGCGAGCCCACCGTGAAGAATCTCAAGGAGCAGGGCATCCACTTCGATCTCTGTCTCCTCCGCGAGGGCTTGTACCAGGACGACCGGACGAAAGTCATGCGGCGGACCGATATCGAGAAAGGAACCGTGAAGGACCTTCCCCCGGGCGTGAAACTGCCCCCCCTCGAGATTTTGATGCTGGCAGGGGATCAGACCCATGATCTCTACGATAAGGGATCATTCGAGGATGTGAAAGACCGTTTCGGAAAAGACCTGATTATTCTTCCCAACCCGATGTACGGCGACTGGACAGAGCCGGCGGCTGATTTCCATCCCTCTTCCTCCGCCGGCCTCGCCCCGGTTCCGGGAGCGGCCCCACCGGCCGCGGCAGCCGCTCCGGAAGAAGCGGCGATTACCTGGCAGGAAGCGATGGACAGGATCGGCGACACCGTCACGGTCGAGGCGGCGATCGTGAACGTCTACGACCCGGCCGCTCGGGGGAAAGGCGGCCCGGTCAAGCTCAATACCGACCGCTCCTGGGACGAGAGCCTCACCATTGTCCTGTTCAATAAGGATGGCAAGTTCGGCGATCCGGCCCGGTTTAACGGGAAACGGATCCGGGCCCGGGGCAAGGTAGGAACCTTCCAGGATGCCGTTCAGCTCACGGTATTCGGGCCGGACGATATAGAGATCCTGGAATAAAATTTTTCCGGAGAAAAAATTTTAATGGGTTTTAAGATACAGTCAATCCCGGCCACCGCCGCCGGCTGCCTGGCCAACTTCGGCTTCTACCGGGACCTGATCCGCCGGCCGGTCCGGGAGGCGTTTGTTTACCTGGCCATCCTGGTCTTGCTCCCCATCCTCCTCTTCACCGGCTCCCAGCTGTATGAGCTGAACAGGATCATGGTCCAGATCACGGAATCCCTGAAGGGGCACCTCCCTCCGCGCCTCAGGATCGAGAAGGGAAAGGTCGAGATGGAGGGAGAGACCTTCAGTTTCGAAAAGGAGAACGAGTACACCGTTCAGGACTGGAAGGCGGTTGTCGATCTCATGTCCGCCCGCCGGGACCGGGAGACAGACGTCGCGCTCCGGAAGGAAAAACAGGGGAACCCCCTCAGCAAGGAAGAAGAGGAAAAAACCTCCGCCTTCCGGTTGGCCGAGCAGCGGGGGAAGAACGCGCTGGACTGGATCGACCGTCACTTTCCCGATCCGGCAGCCGTCATCACTTCCCAGCCGGGAGACGCTCTCCTGGAGGAAACGCCGCCGGAAGACGCCGAGATGGCCCGGCTTCTCCGGGAGACCGCCCATTTCTTCAACTTCGTCTTTCTGGTCGATCTGACCGCGGAAGATCCCCGGCTGCCGCCGGGGGTGATGGGATTCGCCCTGAGCAGAGACGGTTATACCATCAGCACGCCGTTGATGCCGAAAAAGATCGCGTTCTCCGAAGACGTCTCGACGGTGATTAACGACGACATGCTGGACAGCTGGAGGAAATCATTTATCTGGCAGATGGCGCCGATTCTGATCATGATCATGTTTGTCGTCTCTTACCTGATCACCCTCTTGATCGTGCTCGGCGGGAGCGCCGTCGCGGGGTTGACCGCCTCGCTTCTCAAAACCCGGCTGATTTTCCGCCAGGCCTTCGCGATCGGCGGGTACGCGATGACCCCCGCCATTCTCTTCGTGTTGATTTACCTGATCCTGTCCCTGTTCCGCATCTCGATCGGCTACTCGCCGCTGGTCTTCCTTTTGCTCTACGGTTTTTACACGATCAGCGCGGCCAGGAAGTGCTGCGCGCCGGAGTGACGTTATCCAGCCCGAAAATCCCGTTGCCGGTCAGAGCAGCCGTCCCATAATCCGGGTCATTGACTGCCGTTCAAGGCGTTACACAGAGTAATCCCTGTTCCATGGCTGCATCAGACTGTTTTTTCTTATCCGGCGGAAACAACGTGTCATTAAGCGAACTCTGAGGTTTTATACCCCTGCCGCTTTTTTGATGCGACACTATAGCAAGTAAACTTCCATTCCGGTGAGCCAAGCTCACCGGGGATGATACGGTGTCATTACTAATATAAACCGGGCGGGGGGAGCGCCCCGGCTATCCGCGCAATACTTTATGACACACGCAACCCAGCAAATACCGCGAGCCGGAGCGATCATCGTTGCCGGCGCCCTCTTTCTTGCGGCGTCCGGATGTCGGGAGGAGGCGGACACCGGGATCGTCTTCGGCGAGGGCACGGTCCTGGTGGGCGACAGAACGGTCGCGGTCGAGATCGCGCTGACCGGTCCCCAGATGGAGCAGGGACTGAAGTTCCGCCGGAGCCTGTCCGAAGATCGGGGGATGCTCTTTGTCTACCCGGAGCCGGTCCGGGCGTCGTTCTGGATGAAGGACACCCATCTTCCGCTCTCCATCGCCTTCATCAACCGGGAAGGGATCATCATCGGCATCCAGGAGATGGAGCCGGACAACGATCAGCGAAGATATTCCCCGCCGCGGCCGGTCCTCTGCGCGCTGGAGATGAACCGGGGATGGTTCGAAAAAAACAATATCAAGGTGGGAGATACGGTAGTAATTAAATGAAAAGGGCTGCTAACATCTTGGATGCTGATCATAAGATCATTTCATCGCTGACTATATTTTCAGCATTCGCCCACAGATAGTGGAAGATAACTAATGAGAATTATTTATATGGGCACGCCGGAGTTCTCCCTTCCCGGCCTGGAGGAGATCCACCGGCGCGGGATCGAGATCGCGATGGTGGTGACCCGCCCCGACCGGCCGGCCGGGAGGGGTAGGAGTCTGACGGCATCGCCGGTCAAAGAGAGAGCGCTCTCGATGGGCCTGGATGTCCGGCAGCCCGAAAACCTGCAAGACCCTGAGCTGCTCGGTTTCATCACCCGGCTGGAACCAGACCTTTTTGTCGTCTCGGCCTACGGGAAGTTCATCCCCGCCGCCCTGATCGCCCGCGCGAAAAAAGGCGGCATCAATCTCCACCCGTCGCTCCTCCCCCGGTATCGCGGGGCGGCGCCCATCCAGTGGGCGCTGATCAACGGAGAGCCCGAGACCGGGGTCACCATTATCTCGATCAGCGGCCGGATGGACGCGGGCGACATCTATGCCCAGATGTCCGTTCCCGTCTCTCCCGCGGATAATGCAGCAACCCTTTCCCGGCGGCTGGCGGATGCCGGGGGGATCCTGCTGGCCGATGCCGCGGAGCGGATCGTCCAGGGCGGCGTTTTACCGTTGCCGCAGGATGAAGCAAAGGCGACCTTTGCCCCCCGGCTGACCAAGGAAGACGGCCGGATTGACTGGCAACAGGCGGCGGTACGGATTGACAATCGGGTCCGGGGGCTCTATCCCTGGCCCGGGACTTTTACCATCTGGCCGTCTTCCGAAGGAGCCGTCACCCTGAAAATCCTCAGGAGCATTCCCCTTCCCGCCGCGGAGGGGCGGCCGGGCGAGGTCCTGGAAGCGAATGAATCCGCCTTCACCGTATCCGCCGGGCAGGGACGGCTGCGCATTCTTGAACTGCAGATGGAGGGGAAACGGCCGCTTCCGGCGGGAGAATTCTTACGCGGGCATCCGATCCCGCCCGGGACCATCCTGGGAAAATAAAAATAGCAGCAGACTATTTATTAATCCGACCGTTGTAGGATTTGCATCAAGGATCGCGGTCATTGCGAGCGCAGCGAAGCAATCTCTTGCTGTGCATAGAGTTGAGATTGTTTCGTCGCTTCGCTCCTCGCAATGACATGTCCATACAATTATGGACTGACTAATAACCGCGGATTATGCGGATTATGCGGATTTCAAAAAAACATCCGTTTAATCAGTTTAATCCGCGGTTCATTTATCGTGAACAAAATGGGGAAAGCTGATAAACAAGGTCCCCGCGGGTGCATGGTCGATCTGCTGCGGCGGTGGGAGAAGGGGAGGTCATTCATTGCCGACCTGCTGGAGAAAAGCCGGGCGGAGACCGCCTTCTCCGGCCGGGACCGGTCCCTGATCACCGCCACGGTGAACGGGGTCATCCGCCGGAAGAAGACGCTGGATTGGCTGATCGATCACTTCTCCTCCGGGAAACCGCCGGCGGGATCGAGCATCGCCCGCCAGATACTCCGTCTCAGTATCTTTCATCTGATCTATCTGGACGCTCTTCCCCCGCACGCCGTCCTTCATCAGGCGGGAGAACTGTCCCGGCGGCTCCTTTCATCCCGGGAGGGATCGTACATCAACGGCCTGCTCCGGAACATCCTGAGAGAAAGGGATGCCCTTCCCCTGCCTTCCCGGGAAAAGCGGGGAGAATACCTCTCGGTCGTTCACTCGCACCCCCGCTGGCTGGTGGACCGCTGGCTGGAGCTGACTCCTTTCGATGAGGTGGAGGAACTGTGCCGGATAAACAACCTCGCCCCCCCCATCTTCGCCCGCTGCAACCTCCTGAGGGCGACACCGGAAGGCCTGGAAAAAGAATTCCGGAAGGAGGGGATTGAATGCAGCCCCCACGACACGGTTCCGGGGGTATGGCGGATCAAGCCGGGGCGGGACCTTTCGGAGATCCCGGCTTTCCGGGCCGGACATTTCGTCATCCAGGATACCTCCGCGCTCCGTCCGGTCGATCTTCTGGCTCCGCGGCCCGGAGAGAAGATCGCTGATCTCTGCGCCGCCCCCGGAGGCAAGACGTCTTATATCGCCCAGAAGATGGCAAACAGCGGATGTATCCTGGCTGCCGACGCCAGTCCGGAGCGGATAAAAAAACTCGCGGCCGCCATCGAGAGACTGGGAATCGGAAACACGGTTGTCCGGAAGCTCAACCTCCTCGAAGAAGAGAGGCCCGGCGAAGACGGGGGGTGGGACGGGATTCTCCTCGATGTTCCCTGCTCCAATACCGGGGTGCTCCGCCGGCGCGTCGACGCCCGCTGGAGAATCAAACCCGATGATATCTGCCGGTTGGCGGGGCAGGGGGGGAGGCTCCTGCGGGCGGCGGCCGGCCTGGTCCGGCCGGGAGGAAGAATCATCTACAGCACCTGTTCGCTGGAGCCGGAAGAGAACGGGGAGATCGTGGCGGCCTTTCTCCGGGATAACGCGGATTTTTCACTGGAGAAAGAAGACAGCGCCTGTCCCGAAGAATACGGCGGAGACGGTTTTTACGCCGCCCTTTTGAGAAGAAAAGAATAAGTTTTTTTCTCCCTTACGATTCCGTATTATAGTATCCACGTTGTTTGAATGTTTTTATTTAAAATTTTCCGGAGGAAAATTTTATATGAAAGAGATCATCAGACCCGGAAACATGCCCCCGGCGGCCGGTCCCTATTCCCCTGCCGTCCGGGCCAACGGACTGGTCTTCATCTCGGGACAGCTCCCCGTCACCCCGGAGGGAACGATGGTGGAAGGGGGTATCAGGGAACAGGCCTTCCAGGTTCTGGAGAACCTGAAGTCCGTTTTGCGCGGCGCCGGACTCACCCCGGCACACGTGGTCAAGACAACGGTCTATCTCGAGAACATCGCCGATTTCAGCGTCGTCAACGAGGTGTACGGCAAATACTTCGCCCAGGAACCGCCGGCCCGGGCCTGTGTCCAGGTCTCGGCTCTTCCCAAGGGGGCCGCCATCGAGATCGACGCGGTCGCGGCAATCTAAATTCAGGTTGCGGAGCTGACCGGCATGGGAACTCATAAGAGATCCGGAGAAGACGGTACGGATTCTCCTCACCGCGGGTAAAAAACGGTATTCCCTTCCACTGATGGCCGTCTACAGCTCGGTGAACGATGGGGCCCGCCTGGCGGTCTGGGGGAGCTGCGGGTTCCTGGAACTGGCGGTAAACGGGGGGAATGCCGCCCGGGAACTGGGGTTGCGGATCGGGGACAGGATTACGGTCGAGATTCCTGCTTCGAAATTTTGCGTCTAAAGCCGCATTTGCGACAAAAAATGGTAACGGTAAAGGTAACGATGCCCGTATCGGTGAAGGTAACGGTAACGGCCGCCGCATTGGGCGCACGTAACCGTAACCGGCAGACGAAACGGGCTTCGTCACCGTAACCGTAACCAAGTTGCGCCGAAGGCGCTACTTGATAGAGGAATACCATGGGCGACATTCGAGTAGGAGTAGCTGGATGGTCCTACCAGGACTGGGAAGGCATCGTTTACCCGGCGGGAGCCGGGAGTCGTTTTGACCGGCTTTCCTTCCTGGCCGACTACTTCGATGCCATCGAGGCCAATGTCACTTTCTACCGTATCCCCCAGGCTCGCCACAGCCTGAGCTGGCTCAAGCGGACCTCGCACAACCCGGCTTTCCGGTTCAGCGTCAAACTTTACCGGCTTTTTACTCACGAACGGGATCAGCTTACCCCTTCCGATACGCTCCAGTGGAAAGAGGGGATCAGACCTCTCCAGGAAGAGGGGAAACTGGGTGCTGTCCTGGTCCAGTTCCCGTATTCTTTCCATAACACCGAACCCAACCGGCAGTATCTGAGCCGCCTGGCGGAACAGCTCCCGGATTCCCCGCTGGTCATCGAGGTCAGGCACCGTTCCTGGGACAGCCCGGAAGCGTTCGGTTTCCTGCGTGATCTGGGCCTCGGTTTCTGCAACATAGATCAGCCTCGGGTATCATTTTCATTGCCGCCGACGAGCAGGGCGACTGCTCCGGTGGGATATGTACGGCTCCACGGGCGGAATGTCCGGGACTGGTTCCGGAAGAACGCGGGCCGCGATGACCGCTACAACTATCTCTATTCCGAGATCGAGATTGCTGATTGGCTGAAGCGGATAAAAGAGGTGGCTGAAAATACCCGGGACCTGTATGTTGTCGCCAACAACCATTACCGGGGCCAGGCCGTCTGCAACGCGCTCCAGTTAAAAGCGGGGGTGGAAGGAAAACGGGTCGCCATTCCCCCTCCGCTGGTCGATGCCTATCCGCAGCTGAAAGACCTGGGAAGAAGATCTCGATGAAAAGCCGGCTGATCAATGCGATCCTCTGCGGAACGGGGATAATTCTGCTGGCCGGGTGCGCCGATACCTATCATCAGGATTGCCGGATCCGCCTGGAGTCCGAGCCTTCCGGAGCCGAGATCTGGAAGAATGATTACTTTATCGGGTTAACCCCGCACACGCTCGTTTACACGGCGACAGCGGAAGATGATGACCGGGGCTATCTTCCCCTCCCGCCCCTGCTGCTCAAGAAGGAGGGGTACCAGCCCTGCCCGCTGGAGATCAGGCTCGACCTGGAGAAGGGATACGACTGGGAAGGGATGGTAGAACTTGAACAGGTTGAAAAAAAAAGCAGAGATGCGGATTCTGTTCAGCCTTAACCCGATTTATTCATAAGTATAATATGCTCAATAAACATCTGCGCTGCTATCGAAATTATCTCAGGCATTGTTCAAAACTAAAATTTTTCGGAGAAAAATTTTACATGAAGAGGATTGCTTTCATCGGGGCCGGAAACATGGGCGAAGCGCTGATCCGGGGGATTCTCGCTCAAGGTTTATTTTCCCCGCGGAATATCATGGCCGCCGATCCGGATGAGAACCGCCGCGGCACGGTCGCCCGGGACCTGGGTATCCGGGTAACCGGCAGCAATCGGGAGGCGGCCGGCTTTGCCGATATCGTTCTTCTGGCCGTCAAGCCCCAGATTCTCGATCTCGTCATTGAAGACATCTCGCCGGTTCTCACGGAGAAGCATCTTTTAATCTCCATTCTGGCCGGCGTCACGACACGGCGCCTGGAAGAACGGCTGGGGGGACAAATCCCGGTGGTGCGCGTGATGCCGAACACCCCGTCTCTGGTCGGGGCGGGGATCGCCGCGATCTGCGCCGGACGGTATGCCGGCCCCGGCGCCCTGGATACGGCGGAAGAGATACTGAAAGCGGCGGGGACGGTCATCCGGCTTCCGGAGGAACTGATCGACGCCGTTACCGCCGTCAGCGGCAGCGGGCCGGCCTACATCTTTCTCTTCACCGAGGCCCTGGCCCGGGCCGGCCGCAAGCTGGGGCTGAGCCGGGAGCAGGCGGACACCTTGGCCCGGAAAACGGTTTCCGGGGCCGGGAAGCTGCTGGAGGAGAGCGGACGGAGCCCCGAGGAACTGAGGAGAAACGTCACCTCTCCCGGCGGCACGACCGAGGCGGCCTTACAAACCTTCCGCCGGCTCGGGTTCGACACGGTCGTGGAAGAGGCGGTGGCAGCCGCCTGCCGGAGAGCGAAAGAACTGGGAAATAGATAGAGCTTACTCGCTGTTTCGGAATTTAAATTACCGGATAAAATAACGTCATTGAAATTACGAAAAAGATGAAAAAAAAAACCGGAAAAAATAATAATTTTTTCTTGTATGATACCAAGGGCTTACC
>JAZDIV010000078.1:0-9792 GCA_043804695.1 PVC group bacterium
AAAATTATTATTGTTCTTAACTGGCCATCATAAACATCAATATAAAATCAGAGCAGAAGCAAAACGTTATATATCTCTAACGAGAGGCATAACTTCTCCAGGAAAATTTCCTGGTCCCGAGGATCAAAAAATATTTTTCTCCGCCCATTTCCCCGGCAGGTTACGTGACAGTACGCTCCTGGATATTGAATTCTCAGAGATCTAACCATGCCCCAAAGATAACACTATCAGTCTATTTATCAAGAGGGCCCCAATTCATCAGTCTATTTGTCAAGAGGAAAGATTTGACCCCAATTCATGTTGACCCCAATTCATGACCCCAATTCACGAGAGGAAAGATTTGACCCCAATTCACGAGTGCATTCAGGTTTTTGTCCGGTATTCCGGGGGAACGGGGTCGGATCCTTCCCAGACCACCTGGCGGAAGTGATAGGGATCGGTGTTGCCCTCGGTGTTGATGAGGAGGACCTGGGAGTCCGGACCCAGCTGGAGCTCGTTTTTCAAATCCCGGCAGCAGGGCTGCTGCATGATGAACATCAGGGCCCCCAGGGTGACCGCGCCCGATTCGCCGGAGACGATGAACGGATCCCCCTGCAGCGGCACCCCGTACACCCGCATCCCCTTGGCCGCCACGTAATCCGGGCAGGTGATGAAAAAATCGGCGCAGTCCCGGAGAATCTCCCAGGCGATCGGGTTCGGCTCCCCGCAGGCCAGCCCGGCCATGATCGTGTCCAGACCGCCCCGGAAGGGATGGGGCTTGCCGTCCCCGATCCGCGCGGACTCGAAGATGCAGGCCGCCGCCTCCGGTTCGACCACGATCGATCGGGGCGCTTCGGCCCCGAACAGCCCCCGGTAATAACCGATCGTCGTCGCTGCCAGCGAGCCGACCCCGGCCTGCACGAACAGGTGCGTCGGCTTGATAAACCCCTGGGCGGACAACTGCTCCTGGATCTCCGAGAACATGGTGGTGTACCCCTGCATTACCCAGATCGGGATCTGCTCGTAGCCTTCCCAGGAGGTATCCTCGATCACCTGCCAGCCGTATTTTTCGGCGTCCGTTTTTATTTTACGGACGGCATCGTCATACGTTCCCCGGACGATGCTGACCTTCGCTCCATAGCTCTCGATGGCCCGGATCCGGACCGGGGAGGTATCCTGATGGACATAAATAACCGAGGGGCGGCCAAGCCGGGCGGCGGCCCAGGCGACCCCGCGGCCGTGATTCCCGTCGGTGGCGGCGGCGAAGGTGAGGTCGCCCAGTTTCCGGGCCACTTCGGGGGTGTTCAGGGCGGAAAAAGGAACATCCTGATCCCCGATCCCCAGCCGCTGCTTGAGGTAGCTGTAAATGGCGAAGGAGCCGCCCAGGACCTTGAATGAGTTGAGCGTCAGCCGCTGGGATTCATCCTTGACCCAGATGTTGCCCAGCCCCAGCAGGGTCGAGAGATTATCCAGCCCCTTCAGGGGGCTCATCCGGCAGCCCAGGATCTGGCGGTGAAACTCCCTCGCCCGCTGCGCGATCCCGGGCGGTATTACTCCGTGCACCCGCTCCGTCGAACAGCTTTCCCTCCCGCCGGGGTTCTTGATCCATCTGACCGGTTGTTGATCATCCATTGCTCAAACTCCTTTTTGCCTGGTTAAATGTCCATAGAGGGGAAAACATACTGTTGCTATCTGATCGGACTGCCTGTAGAATAACCCATAGCTTGGGTTTTTTATATACTCATATACTCATTTTTACGGAGTAAAAAATTATGACACCTATCGATACCGAAACTTTGAGACAGGAACTGGAACAGTTCCGGGAGGAGAAAGAGAAGATCCGCCAGCTGGTGGGGATGATCGGGGGAAAAAATCTCGCCAAACGAGACCGGCTGATCAACATTACTTTCATCATCCTGATCTCGATCGTCTTCTTGCTCGACATCATCAGGCATCTGGCGGCCGTCCCCGTGCCCCTGCCGCCCCTGCTCCTGATCGACCTCGGGGTGCTCCTGATCTCCGTCAAGATAATCTGGATGATCCACAAGCAGAGCAAGGTGGAACATTTTCAGTTCTGGATCCTGTCGGCGATGGAGTGGAGGCTGAACGAGATCATCAAGGAGCTGAAGGAGCTGCATAAGAAACATTGAGGGATGTCAGCATACAAATAGATATAGTGATGTACAATGTACTCCATTCACTCCCCCGTGGTGGCCCCGAATGGAGTGATGGAATGATGGAGTGATGGAATGTTGGGGTCACGGGATACGGGCAGGTCTGGCTTTCCATCACTCCAACATTCCAATACTCCAGTACTCCCCACCTTTCAGCCCGTGTTATTTCAGCATATCACGGCTCATGGATGCAATTTTTTCGGGCAGTGTTAAATACCACCTTCCCTCCTCTTCCCGCCCCCGCTTGACGCATCCCTCGCCGTAGATCCGGCATTTTATTCCCAGTTCGGCCGCCGCCATCATTCTCTGTTCTCGTGACAAGCCCTCGTCCCCGAGCAGGCGGACAAGCGACCGGATCCGAAACCGGTCCATCCCCGCCCGATGGATGACCGACACCTGGTCGGGCCGGCCCCCTTCCTTGAACGTCAGCGGCTCGTCCACCAGGAGAAACGGATGCCGGACCGACGCCCGGAGCCAGAAGTCATAGTCCTCGCAGCAGGGAAGGGTCTCGTCAAAGAAGCCGATCCGATCGAAGAGTTCCCTCCGGGCGATGACGGTGGACATGCTCACCATGCACATCTTAAGTGATCTCTGGAAGATGTCCCCGGGCAGCTTTCGGTGTTTCCTCTTCTGGGGCACCAGCTTCCCCTGTTTATACCAGACCTCCCCGGTGTGCGAGATGAGATAGCCGGGATCGCGCTCCATCGCCTCCACCTGGCGCCTCAGCTTATCCCGGCGCCAGCGGTCATCGGAGTCAAGGAACGCGATCAGGGGCGACCGGCCGGCCCTGATCCCCCGGTTCCGGGCGGCGGACGGCCCCCGGTTTTCCTGCCGGAGATAGGCGATCGAAGAGCCAAAAGACCGGACCAGGGCCCCGGTCCCGTCGGTCGATCCGTCATCGACCACGATGCAGTGCAAATCCGGAAAGTCCTGGGCAAGAACCGAGGAGACCGCCGCCGTCAGGTGCGAACGCCGGTTGTAGGCCGGGATCACCACGTCAACGCCGGATCCGGGTTTCACCGCCGCATTCTCCCTTGCCATGCCCCGTCATCAGTGATATCATTGATTGGCGTGATGGATTGTACCGGCTCTTGGTCGGAGAGGTCAAACTTTTCCCAACCCCGGAGGCAGAAGATGGCGCTGAAACACCGGCCGAAAATCCTGCTGGTCGATGACCGGCCCGAGGCGCTCCAGCTCTTGACGACCCTCCTTCCTTCTCAGGAGTATGAACACATCTGCGCCGAAAACGGCCGGGACGGCATTGAGAAAGCACGACTTGTGCAGCCCGATCTCATCCTTCTTGACGTCCGGCTGCCGGATCTCGACGGTTTTGAAGTCTGCCGCCGGCTCCGGCAAGAGCCGGGGCTGGCTGAAATTCCCGTTATTTTAATCACGGCCTTTGACGAGCCCGAGGCACGTCTGAAGGGGATCGAGTCAGGGGCGGATGACTTCATCACCAAGCCGTTTGACCGGGCTGAATTACTGGCCCGGATCCGCTCCATCACCCGCCTCAACCGGTATCGAGCCCTCCTGGCCGAGAGGGAACGGTTCCAGTGGGTGGTGGACCAATCCGACGACGGGTTTCTGGTCCTGAATGCAAATGACGATATACTCAGCGCCAACCCTCAGGCACGGTTGTTTCTCAGTTTACCCGCGGGCGCCACGCTCCCCGGGAAGACCACGTTTATGGAGGCGGCTAAAAGAGAATACCGTTTTGAGCCCGCGGCAGCCTGGGGAGGCTGGCCGAATGCCGCCGGCGGACCGTCCCCCGGACGATATCTGATACGCCCCCAGACGGCCGTTTCCCGGGCCTTCTGGCTGGAGGTAAAAACCCTGAAACAGTTCACCGGGGAAACCAGCAATCTCATCATCCGGCTCCGGGACGTCACCGAACAGAAGAAAAGCATCTGCCGGATCCGATCCTTTGAGGCATCGATCTCGCAGAAACTGCGGAACCGGCTGCTGGGAACAGTCAGCATCATCAACACCCTGGCCGGACAGGATATTGACTTCCACGGGGACGAATTCAGGGAATTGTTCGGGGACATCGTGGACAATGCCCGGCTCCTGGAGACGGAACTGATTGATATCCTGCGTTATCTGGAATCCCCCGGCCTCCTGTATTCGGACACCGGATTCGACTTCAAACAGCTGGGAACGGTTCTGGAGCAGATCAGCGAGGGCCTGGGGATCAAAACCCCCGAGATCGCCGGGCAGGAAGATCTGGGCGACACGCAGACCTCGGTCTCGGGACTGGCGATGGAATCCATCCTGGGGGAACTGTTGCAGAACTCCAAAAAATTCCACCCGGCCCGGCTCCCCGAAATATCCATTACCATCGACCGCCCGGAGGCCCGTTTCGTGAGAATGAAACTGGCGGATAACGGACTCACGCTCTCCCCGGAACAGATCAACCGGGCCTGGGTCCCGTACTATCAGGGAGACGACTCCCGCCGGGGGGAGATCGAGGGGATGGGATTGGGGCTACCGATGATCGCGTCCTTTATCTGGCACTGGGGAGGAAGCTGCCGACTTTACAACCGCGCTGACGGTCCCGGCGTCGTGGTGGAGCTCCTCCTGCCGATAAATGATAAGCAGTAGCCGATAGTAAAAAAGTGGACTCAATCCGCACTTTAAAAGGGGAATTTGAGTCCTAACTCCTTCCACATAGCCCGGTTTTCCATGCAGAGATAAACAGGTAATGCGCGGCTTCGTTTCTTCAGCTCGTCGATCAGGAAGCGGTAGACGCGGTAGCGGACCGGGGCCGGGTATCGGAGCTTGTCATCGAACCCCAGCACCATCTCCTCATCGAGGATAACATTGTCGGGGAAGCGGGCCTCGATGATCTTTTTCAAAGAGGGCGTGAAGCGCAGGGTCCCCAGGCTGATCCAGGCGATGGCTTCCGGCTTCATCGCCCCCCAGATCTCATCGATCACTTCCTGATAAGCCTGCCTCCAGCCGTTAAAAACAAAGACCGGATCAAAGTGAAAGGCCAGCCGATATCCGGCCGCCGAGACCCGGACCGCGGCGGAGATCCGATCATCCAGGGAAGCGGTGTAAAACTCGTTGCGGGAAATAACCGACTGAGGATTCAATGACCAGGCGACAACAATATTCCTCCCCGGCTCGATCTTCAGGAGATTTCCGACATTCGCGCTCTTGGTCTTGAATTCAAAGATGACGTCGTCCCGTCCGCGGAAAAAATCAACCAGCGGGAAAGAGTATCCGGTCAGATCGTCCAGCATCAGAGAGTCGGAAAATTCCCCGGTTCCCAGACGCAGACGATCCCCCCTCCGCCAGCGCCGGGTCGATAGCCGATCGCGGTAAGCGGTGAATCGCTCCAGGAAGCGATCGGTACCGGCGGGGAAGATCAGCCCCGGGGTATTGGCGTACTCCTGCAGATAGCAATACGTGCACTCATAGATACAGCCGAAGCCGAGGTTGAGGATGTGGTAGCCGCAGGGGACCGCCTTCCCGGTGCAGGGACAGCGCTTGAAGAAGTCCCGCTCTTCGTTGATGATAAAAACCGTTTCAGTCCGCGTGTTGTATTCGGGGATCCCGGCGCCGGGGTGCCGGGCCAGAAACCGCTTCAAGCCGGGTATCTCCGTCCGCTCCGCGCCGGGGAAAGCAGCCGTGAAAGCAGCGGCAAGACCGGAATCCCGGACCGACTCCTCGACATAGATTCGGCGGGGGGAGAATGAGCCATCCCGCCGCTGCCGGCGGCGGTCAGGAGCCAGTTCGAACTTGGGGAGATAGGGGCGGAACCCCGGGGCCTCCCGGCTCGCCGCCGGGAATCGCCGCTGCAGAAGATACTTTTTCAGGCGGCCGAAGTCGGCGGGGGCATCCCGGGGCAGGACCGCCGCCGGGGGGACCTCTTCTTTCTTTGAGATCTCGTAGAGAAGGCGGATGACCTCCCGTCGCTTGTTGACGCCGAAGCGGGGATACCTCCTTTGCACCAGTCTTTCGGCGGCGGTCAGCCGTTCAGCTTCTCTTTGATACACGCGCATATGCTGCGGGCCGCCCGGTTCAGGGATTGCTGAAGACGGGTCTTCTCATCCCGGGACAATTGACGGTCAAAGGGCCGGGCGCCGACGATATCGCTCACCGCCAGAAGAGCGGCGGCCCGCCGATTGATCCGGCCGGCCGCCGCCAAAACGGCCGCGGACTCCAGGTCCACCACCTCTGCCCCCCTCCCCCGCCAGATATCCCGCTCGCCGGCCTGAAGCTCGAGAGAACCGAAGCTGACCCCGGCCGAGTCACCGTCCTCTTCCAGCCCGGCAGCCCGGATCAGCGAGCGGCGCAGGCGGGGGTCGGGGAAGACCTCGATCACCGGGGAGTCCTTTCCAATCGCCAGTTCGGTGAAGCTCTCCCGCGCGTACCAGACGGAAGGGCAGATCAGCGACCCGATTCGCCGGGGGCCGTCTTCCCGGAAAAGCCCGCCGGTGCCGAGGAAGATGATCTCCCGGCAGGGGGTGGATTTCAGGTGGAGGACCGCGTCTCCGGCAAAGACGGGGCCGATCCGGGTTTGGATCAGGGTCCAATCAGGACCGACGCCGGAAGAATAAAGGCGGCCCCGGTTCATCCTCCCGATCCCGAAATCGCGCAGGATCGACCTGGTGACGAATGGGATCAGGACGCAGGTCTCCCGGACCGCGGCCGGGTCGATACCGAATAAAGCCTGAAAACGGTCCACAGATCAGCCCTTTATCTCGAGACCGGACTATCGCTCCCGGAACCGAAATAGACCCGGGTCACCCCCCGGACCGCCCAGAGGCCGGAAGCGGGACGGAAGATGGCGATATCGTCGTCGCCGGACCCGCCGTAATCTCCCGGAACGGGCCGGTCGGCGGAGGATCCGAAGTAGGCCCGGGTCACACCCCGGGCCGCCCAGAGGCCGGAAGTGGGACGGAAGATGGACGGAACCCAGTTCCCGGACCCTTTGTAATCGCCCGGGACCGGTGTGTCGGAGGAAGCGCCGAAGTAGACCCGGGTCGCCCCCCGGACCGCCCAGAGGCCGGAAGACGGCCGGAAGATCCCGATCCCCCGGGAAAGCCCCCCGCTGTAATACCCCGACACCGGTCGGTCGGAGAGACCTCCGAAGTAGGCCCGGGTCACCCCCCGGATGGCCCAGAGGCCGGAAGAAGGCCGGAAGATTCCGATCTCGGCCCGGCCGTCACCGTCGTAGTCGCCCGGGACCGGTGTGTCGGAGGAAGAACCGAAGTAAGCCCGGGTCATCCCCCGGATCGCCCAGAGGCCGGAAGCGGGGCGAAAGATCGCGATCCGGGTGGTGCCGTCCCCGGCATAGTCGCCCGGGACGGTGAGATCGGAAAAGATGCCGAAGTAAACGCGGGTTACCCCCCGGACCGCCCAGAGACCGGAGACGGGACGGAAAATCCCGATATCCGAAATGCCGTCGCCGTTGTAATCGTAAATCCAGGGGGGCGCGACGGGGCTGGGGGTGGGCTTCGCCTGGGCCAGGTTGCAGAGCTTCCGGTCCAGATAGGTGTTGCCGTCAGCGTCGGGGAAAAACAGCCGGCCGGCGCCGGTCCCGGTCACCCGGGGGAGAGAAATAGTCACTACCTGCCCCCCATCATACACCACGGTCAGGTAGTCGGCGGTCTGGATATTCCAGTATTCCGTCCCCGGCTTCAGATTGACCCGGAGCTGGTAGAAGGCCGACAGATCCGTACTGGAGACAAACTCGTTGGCGCTGTCTCTGATGTAGCCCAGAGTTCGCCAGACTTCCGGGGTGTGACTGACATAGGCGTCGAGATAATAGGTCCAGCCGGCGGATAATGACGACCGGGGGGCATGGATGAAGACATCTTCCAGGTCCTTCAGGTAAACGGGGACACGGTTCCCGCAGAAGCCGGTCTCGGGGGTCGGTGTCGGCGTCGCCGTGACGCTCGGCGTGGGCGAAGGGGATGGGGTCGGCGTGACGGACGGGGTCGGCGTGATCGAGGGGGTGGGAGTGGAGGTCGGTATCGGCGTCGGGGTCGGCGTCGGAGTCGGTGTCGGTGTTACTGAGGGCGTGGGCGTGCAACTCGGCGTCGGCGTTATCCACTTCATCCTGCTGATAAAGACATCGGTGCCGCCGGCAAGGGACGACTGGTAAGAGTTGAGGGTGGGGAAATTGTCGGAAGCGGTGGAACCGGTCACGTATCCCCAGACCTCGGGGCCGACCGCGAAGGCATACCCGGAGTCGTCGCCGGCGCCGCCGAGATAGGTTGAATACACCAGGGATGACCCGGCGGAGGACACCTGGCTGACAAAGACATCTTCCGTCCCTCCTCCATGAGAGGGCTGGAAGGCATTGACCGTCGGGAAATCGGCGGAGCGCGTTGACCCGGTCAGGTAAGCCCGGCCGGCGGCGTCGAGGGCCACCCCCTTCCCGCTGCCGCTCTCCCCCCGCCGGCCGCCCGCGTATTCGACCCCGCCCCCTCCCAGATAGGTGGAAAAGAGCAGCGAGGAGCCGGAGGATGTGAGCGCGGCGAGGAAGACGTCGTATGACCCGGCATTGCTGGCTTGATACGGGTTGACGGTGGGAAAATTGGAGGAGAACGTGCTGCCGGCGACAAAGGCGGTGCCGGCGCTGTTCAAGACGATGCCGTCGGCGAGATCAATGTGGGCGCCGCCCAGGTAGGTCGAATAGATCAGCGCGGAGGTTGAGGACACGAGCTTGCAGACAAAAGCGTCGTAGTCATGGCCGCCGTAGGACGGCTGATAGGAATTTTTAGTGGGGAAGTTCTGAGATTTGGTGTAACCGGTAATCCAAACGCCTCCGGCGGGATCAACCGCGAGATCATTGCCCCCGTCGGCTGAGGTCCCTCCAAGATAGGTTGAACCGATGAGCTCCGAACCGGAGGACGACAGAACGACGAAAAAGACATCGTCAAACCCGGACTGAGCCAGAGAGGGCTGGTAGGCATTGACAGTCGGGAAATCGGCGGAAGAGGTTGACCCGCAGAGATAGGCCGCCCCGCCGGCCAGCGCAACACCATAGCCGGCTTCATTGCCGGAGCCGCCGAGATAGGTGGAGTAGATCAGGGTGGAACCGGAAGAACCGAGGCGGGCGGCAAAAACGTCCGTCCCGCCGCCGAATGATCCCTGATAGGCGCTGGCAGTGGGGAAGTCGGAGGAAGCGGTTGACCCGCAGAGATAGACCGCGCCGGACGAATCGACGGCGATCGAGTAGCCGTAATCACTCCCGTTTCCCCCCAGATAGGTCGAGAAGATGAGGCTGGAGCCGGAAGAGGTGAGCTTGAGAACAAAGGCATCGGGCGACGCCCCCCGTCCCGGCTGATAGGCAGTGGCGGTGGGGAAGTCGGCGGACTGGGTCTCCCCGCAGAGATAGGCCGAACCGGCCGTGTCAACGGTTACCGCCCAGCCGCAGTCAGCGCCCGCTCCCCCCAGGTAGGTAGAATAATCGAGATGGAAGGTGCCGGCCCGGGAATTAAGCGGCAAAAGAACGCATCCGGCCAGAGCGCCGACTATCAAAGAAAAAGTCTTTTTCATATAAATTAGCTCGCTTCGCTCGCTAATTTATGAATAGGTATGAAGATGTTTCGTCTACCGCCGGAAATCATCGCCGGAATTGCGGCGTATAAAGAAGAACTGCGGGCGTTCCTGGAAGGGAAGT
>JAZDIV010000079.1:0-24376 GCA_043804695.1 PVC group bacterium
TTTTACGGAGTAAAAATTTTGAAAGCGATGATACTGACGGCGGGGAAGGGGACGCGCCTGGCTCCCCTGACCGATGATTGTCCAAAACCGCTTTTCCCGGTCGGCGACCGGCCGGTCATCACCTATCTCTTCGATCTCCTCAAGCAGTACGGCATCAAGGAGATCGTGCTCAACGTTCACCACCTCGGGGATCAGATCCGGGAGACCCTGGGCGACGGGAGCCGCTTCTCGGTCCACCTCTCCTACTCCCCGGAGGAAAAGCTTCTGGGGACGGGCGGCGGCGTCCGGAAGGCCAGCCGCTTCTGGGGGAACGAGGATGTCCTGGTCATCAACGGCGACAACCTCCTCGAGATCAACCTTGGGAAGCTCATCCTCTATCATCAGGCGTCCGAGGCGGTGGCGACGATGGCCCTCAAACCGCTGGGGGCGCATTCCGATTACACCCCCATCTACCTCGACAAGGATTCGAACGTGGACGCGATCGGGGGGAAGGAGCGGGCCACCCCGGGGTATGCCTTCATCGGGGCGCAGGTCCTCTCCCCGGCGTGTCTGGATTATCTCCCCGCCTCCGGGCCATCCTGCCTGATCAGGGACGGGTACAAAAAAGTCATCGGTTCCCGGAAGAACAACGAACGAGTGAGCGGGTTCATCACCACCGGCTACTGGCGGGAGATCAGCACCTTCCCGCTCTACTGGGGAACCAACTTGGATTTTCTCCGCGGGCGGCTCCCGGCCTATTTTTACCGGTGGCGGGAAGTGTTCACCCGCCGCGGCCTCCACGTCGGCAAGGGTTGTAAACTCGGCCCCCGGGTCAGCTTTAATTCTCCGGTCTACCTGGGTGACGGCTGCCGGATCGGGGAGGGGTGTGTGCTCGGCTCCGGTCTCCTGGCCGGCGCCGGCTCCACGATCGGCGAAAAGTGCCGTCTCCAGGAGGTTGTCATCTGGCCCGGCACCAGCGTCAGAAAGGGGAGCAAGCTGCAGAACATCATCATCGCGCCCTTCGGCAAGATCCCGGTCGGCCCGGACGGCCCCGTCGGAGCGTGAGCCGGGGCGCTCTTTAGTTATTTAGCTGCCTGGGAATTTTCACGCATTGCCGCGAGCGGATGAAGGGTTAGTCGTCGTGGAGAGAGAGAGATGGAAGAACCGGACCGCCTTCGTGATGGCGGCGATCGGGAGCGCGGTCGGGCTGGGGAACGTCTGGCGTTTTCCCGTCATCTGCTATAAGCACGGCGGCGGGGCCTTCTTCATCCCCTACTTCGTGGCCCTCCTGACCGCCGGCGTGCCGCTGATGATCCTGGAGTACGGGATCGGCCAGATGATGCAGGGCTCGGCCCCGCAGTCACTCTCCCGGATCAACAGGCACACCGAGTGGGTGGGCTGGTTTGCCCTCCTGGTGGGGCTGGTGATCTCCGTTTACTACGCCGTCATCATGGCCTACTCCGTGGAGTACCTGGTCTACGCCGTCAAGGGACTCTTCGCCGGAGGACGGATGCCGTGGTCGACTCCCCCGGCGGGATTTACCGGAACGTACGAGGCTGTTTTCTTTTCCGGGACCGTCCGGAACCACAGTTCCAGCGTCTCCGAGATGTGGCAGCTGGTCTGGCCGTTGGTCGCCGGCCTGGCGGTGACCTGGGCGTCCGTTTATATCATCCTCTGCCGGGGCGTGCGGCGGGTCGGAAAGGTGGTGATGCTGACCGTTCCCCTCCCGGTGGTGGTGCTGGCGATTCTGGCGGTGCGGGGTCTGACCCTTCCCGGTGCCTCCGATGGGATCATCTATTATCTGACCCCCAACTTCGCGGCGCTGAAAGATCCCGCCACCTGGCTGGCGGCCTACGGCCAGATCTTCTTCTCCCTCACGCTCGGTTTCGGGGTGATGATCGCCTACGCCAGCTACATGCCCCGGGAGAGCGACATCACCAACAACGCCTTCATCACCTGTTTCGCCAACTGCGCGACCAGCTTCTTCGCGGGTTTCGTCGTCTTCAGCGTCCTCGGCTTTCTCGCCTACCAGAAAGGCGGGGTGGCGGTGAGCAACGTGATCGACGCCGGCCCGGGGCTGGTCTTCGTCACCTATCCCACCGCCGTCTCCCAGATGGGCCAGTTCGGCTGGCTCTGGCCTCCGCTGATCGGGATCCTTTTCTTCGTGATGCTGCTCTTTTTAGGGATCGACTCGCTCTTCTCCCTGATCGAAGGGATCACGACCGGACTGCGGGACCGGTACTCCTGGATGAGCCAGAAGGCATTGACCGCGGTGGTCTGTGTTTTCTCCTTCCTGGCAGGGTCCGTGTTCTATGCTTCCCGGGCCGGGATCCACTGGCTCGACATCTTCGACCACTGGGCAAATGATTACGGGCTGGTGATCGTGGGGCTCCTCCAGTGCGTCATCGTCGGGTACTTCTTCAAGACCGACACGCTCCGGGATTACATCAACCGGGTATCGGAGATCAAGCTCTGGGGATGGTGGGAGCTCTGCATCCGGGTCATCACTCCCCTGGTCCTGGGCTACCTGATCTTCTCCAACTTCATCGCCGAGCTGACCCGGGAGAGCCTCTACGGGGCCACCGGCACCGACTTCGACCGGTACCTCTGGGTCGCCCCGGTGAGCTTCGCCGTGCTCTTCATCATCGCCTTCAGCCTGTCCCGCCTCTGGAAGATCCTGGGGCTCATCGGCGGGGGGGCGGTGGTCTCCCTGGTCGCCTGGCTGCTCCTCCCCGCGCGCGCCCCGCTCGCCGCCTCCATCTTCTGCGGCCTGGCGGCGGCCGTCCTCTTCGGCGGCCTCTGCATTTGCATCAATATCGCCCGCCGAGGCCCGAAATCGCAAAAAATGTAACTTTTTCGGTTTTCACCACCTGCTCACACTAATCCAATAATCGACAACTGCAATTGTGGGATACCCCGGAAATAATTACAAGGGCGGGATGCCGTTTAACGCCATGCACTCTGCTCTTTGCGCTTTGCTTCAATAGCTCTGCCCCACCACCGGGGTATCGCCGTCGTTGCCGTAGAGCTGCTTGAAGTTAGGGCCGGAGGGGTTGAAGATATACCATCTCCCTTCCCCGGGACGGAAGGTGCCTAAGTTGTACGTCCCGTTCCCGTCGAAGTCCCCCGTCACCGGGGTGTCGGCCGCGTAGCCGTACCTGACTTTCCCGATGTTCCGGAGGAACCAGATCATATGGTAATCCCCGTAGAACCGCCAGAGAGCGGGGTCGGTCGTCCCGTCACCGTTATAGTCCAGGGCCCTGACCCGGTCTCCCGGGTATCCCCAGAGATAATTATAATTGTTCCCATCGGCTTCCCGGACCAGCCAGCGGATGCTGGCGCCGCTCGTCCGCAACAGCGCCCGGTCGCAGGTCCCGTCCCCGTCGAAGTCCCCCGGGATCGGGGTGTCCCCGGTGTTCCCGAAACACTGCCAGGCCGAGGCGGCGCCATAGATATGCCAGTAGCCCAGGCTCCCGGAGGGGCTCCAGGTCGCGTAGTCGGTCGTCCCGTCCCCGTCATAGTCCTCCGGGACCGGGATATCGTCGTAGAGCCCCCATTCCAGGCCGCTGGTTATCACTTCCCCGGTCAGCGTGTCCTTCACGTACCACCGGGCGCTGAAACGGTTGTAGTAGGCGAGATCGGCCGTCCCGTCCCCGTTGTAATCCCCGGGCGCCGGGAGGTCCCCCTCCCCGTCCCCCCAGACCACCCCCGCGGTGATCACGGTGCCGGATTGGGCGTCCATAATATCCCAGGTTCCACCGTTGAAGAGGGCGTAGTCAGTGTAGCCATCCCCGTTGTAGTCGTCCCAGCCCACTACCAGATAGACCGAGGTCGGCGCCGGGACCGGTGTCGCTGAAGGCGCCGCCGTTGGCGTTGTAGACGGTGTCGCTGTTTCCGTTGGTGCCGGTGTGGGGGGCAGAGGGGTCGCGGATGGCGTTGGAGAGGGAGATGAAGTCGGGGAAGAAGAGGGTGGGGCTGTCATGGTCGGTGTAGGTGACGCCGCCGGGGTGGGGGGCGGTGTGGGGATCAATCCCTGGAGGGCCGTGTACCAGTTCTCGGCCATGATCGCGTAGCCCTCGGCGTTCGGGTGCACGTTGTCGGCCATCAGCCACATCTTGGCTTCGAAGGTCGATTCGTCATAGAAGTCGTCCCAGTTCGAGGTGAACCACAGGTCATGTCCGCTCAGATTGTTCGAGAGGCTGGAGTTGTACCAGCTTACGGCCACCGTCCCCCAGCCGTCTTCCAGCAGGTTGGGGATAAAGGCGGAGACGATCACCTCGGGGTGGGACCCATCGGCATTGGTGTGCGCCTTGATCAGATCCACGCAGGACTGCATTTCCCAGGTGGTCTCCTGGATGATCTGGATAATGGTGAAGACATTTGCCTGGGCCAGGTCGTTGCCCCCGATCTTCAACAGAACGTAATCTGGATCCTCGGAGAGAGCCCCCGGCTGAAGCAGATCGGAGACCACGTGTTCCGCCCGGTACCCGACAACCCCCTGATTATAGACGACAAAGGCTCCAGCTCCATATTCCGTGTCCAGAAGAGAGGAGAGCCGGGCCGGATAAGTGTAGGGGGAACTCTGATCATACGGATGACCCTGGGTTACGCTGTCGCCGAGACAGGTGATCACCGTCTCGGCCGGCAACCTGGCGGCGAGAACAGATGAGAGACAGCATAGGAATAGGATCGCCGCCCGTCTCGTTATCAGGCCGGAGATATTATTAATAACTCTATTTTTCAATTATTCTCCTTTTTACGGACAGCGCGACAATATGGATCGATAAGGTTTATACGTTTATAATAATTAAGATGCCGAAAACGGGTATTCCTTCCCGATTTTCTCGGAAAAAAGGGCTGGAGTGAAGTGGTATGGGGCGCCCCGAAAGCCCCCTGCCAGCACCGGTCACCGGCCCCGGAACGGCAGGCGGAAATCATCCGGGTGGGGGACGAACTTGAACTGCGATGGGGTGGACCGGGGAATGGGGCCGAAGGGATCGCCGGGGTTGAACGGGGTATCGGGCAATTGGGGCATCGTCACGTTGGGTAGAAATAACTTCGGTTTGATTATTCCGGGAACCGGCCAGTATTCATCCGCGCCGATGTCATAAATATTTTCCGACCCGTCTTCTCCCACGCCGGAGATATCGATCGGACGGGGCTGCCCGTCGATGTCCACCTGCGGAACGTCAGGTCCGGCGGTTCCCCGGTCGATGCAGGGTGACTGGGACGAGAGGTGATAGAGGGGTTCACCATCGGCAAAGAGCGGGTCCTGGTTAATGTTTCCCTGACCTCCGTCCCAACCTCCCTCGATGTCGCAGTGGGCCACCGCGTCACTGCTTTTGGGTGAATATATCTGAGATGATTCAGGCGCCTGGTTATCCCACACGATTGAATTACCGAGATCGGGCTTGAGAGAACTGTAGTACAATCCGCCGCCCGCGACATGGGCGAAGTTCTCGACGATGGTGTGGTGGATCACCGCCGGCGCCGGCTTGATCGGGAAGCCATACATTGACGCAGGTGCCGGAGTAAAATAGATCGCCCCTCCGTACCCGGCCCGGTTTCCGGCCATGATGTTATTGAAAAGCGTCGGGTTGGCCGCACTGTACAGCCCGCCCCCTCGCTCATCGGCGGAATTGCCGCAGATCACGTTGGCGGCCAGTACCGGGGACCCCAGCAATAAATACACCCCGCCTCCGTCCCGGGCGACGTTGTTCGTGATCAGGTTCCTCTCCAGGGTGGGAGATGAGAAGAGGCAGCAAATCCCGCCGCCCGTCTCCGATGATCCGCACCGGATGGTGAAACCCCGGAGGACGGAAGCCGGTCCTTCCCCCGAGTCGAAGGTGACGACGCTGCCGCCCTGCTGGCCGTTAATGATCGTGTTCTCCACTACGGAAGGATCGGAGGGGTTTTCGCTCCTGAGCGTCACCGCCTTGCCGTAAAAGTTAATGATTTCGGCGTATTCGCCCGGTCCGACGATGATCGTGTCCCCGCAGCAGACCAACGGTTCGGAGAGCGCCCGGCCGATCGTCCGCCAGGCGGCGCCGGTCTCTCTCACGGCGGCCGCGTCCAGGGCATCGTCCCCGTCCTGGCTCACATAATAGATACAGGGATGAATGGCGTCGCCGGGGTCGGTGCCGTTTTCGTATTCCTCGACATTCGTCCAGCCGTCTCCATCATAATCCTCCCACGGCTCCTGGCCTGTTCCACCCAGGTAATGCAGCTCCCAGTCGTCGGGCAGTCCGTCACCGTCGGTATCGGTGAACAGCCATTCGTCCGCCCCCATGTCGGGACCGCCGCCCATCGGGCGCGGGTCGCCGTCGATGTCCTCCCCGGACGGGCAGCTTGTCGAGCCGGAGTCGATACAGGGTGAGCCGTAGGTCAGGTGGTAGTCACCCGCCGCTGGGTTCAGGAAGAGAGGGTCGGCCGTGATATTCCCGACCCCCGAGCCGGTCCATGCCTGTTCCAGGCAGGAGTGGTTAACGATCAATGCCGCTTCACCGTCGGTTATCTGTGTGCTGTCCTTACCCCAGTTCCCGTATATGATGCAATTACCGATCGTGAGTTCGCCTCCGGCACAGGAGATTCCGCTCATCCCCTTTTCGGCGAAGTTGCCGGTGATCGTGACTCCGTTAAATACCGCGGAAGACATTCCTCCGTAGAAGGCACCGCCGGCGGTGTGCGCGTAGTTGGCGGCGATAACGGAATCACGCACGATCGGATCGGAATTAAAGGCCGCGATCCCCCCGCCTTCATCTGCCCGGTTACCGGTGATGAAATTGTTGGTCAGGGTGGGTGAAGCCAAGTGACAGAAGACGCCGCCGCCATGCAGGGCCTTCCCGTTTCGAATCATGAATCCGGACAGAATCGTATCGGGCCCCACGCCGGGATGAAACGATACGACACTTCCTTCTTCGCACCCGTCAATGATGGTCACGTTTTGCTTGAGGTTCCGTTCCCAGGTGACCGGATGGTATCCGCCGTAGAGCTTAACCCCTGCGGGTATGGACACGGTTTCATGGTACGTGCCGGCCGATACCCGGACAATGGGGCAGAGACTGTCGGCCGCCTCTTCGATGGCGTGCCCGATCGTTCGCCACGGAGAATCCTGGCTGCCGTCGTTTAAATCAGACCCCACCGGACTCACGCAGTGGTACACTATCGGCCCGGTCGTGAAACTGAAGCAGATGCCTCCATTATCCTCCGTCGTCGTATTGCCGATCAGGTCGGACGATACGACCTTGAAAAAATACGTTGTCTCGGGCTGGAGGTTGTCCAGCAGGATGAAATGGGATGTCACCAGCGCTTCGTTTTGTTCCACGGATACGAGTTCACCGGGGCCGGTTCCATACTGAACGATGCTGTCCCCGGAAATGTCGGTCTCCCATTCTATCCGGGCCCGGGTGCAGCCTGCTTCAGATGTGACATTCATGATAACCGGAGGGAAGAGAGAGACGAGTGCCGTGTCGGTTGCGGTTGCCGTCACCCCGCTTCCGTCGTCGTCATCGTCATAAGAAGCGGTGATAGTGTCCCCATGGGATACCTGGAGTATGCCGTCGGGCAGCGGGACGCCGGTCTCGATCTCCAGGCAGCCGAAGAAGAGGCCGGTGCCGGGCTGGAATTCCGTCAGGATCAGCGATTCGGGCTCGGTCTCCGAGGAGCTTTCGATGTAAACAACCACCGTCTCGACGGTACCGGGCTCCTGGTTCAGGTCCTGGTCGGAGACGAGGATACAGAGCTGAGAGGGCGCCGTCACAAAGTCCGCGATGATATCAACATATCCCTGGGAAGAGCAGGGTATGATCGGGGTGCAGGGATCCCCGAAGAGGTTCAACTGGTAGTAGCACCAGCGCATGTCCTCGTCATCTACCCGGTAGGCATTATCCTCCTTGGAATCCTGATTCATCTCTCCTAACCGGGAGATCCCTTCTCCGAAGAACGCGTCCCAGAACTCCCGGTTATACCGCTGGGATGCCCCGTCGGTTGAGTCCGGGACCAGCGCCGCCTTCCCGTTCCGCGCGTTCATTATCACGGCAAAGGCGCCGTGCTCCATGGTGGTGATCACTTCGGCGAAGCATTCTTCCGTATCAAATCCCCCCGGCCGGCATCCCTGGGAATAGACGAAGAAATAGTCGGTGTTCTTCAGGGCGGACAGATCGTCGGTATAGAGCTTCATGGCGTAGTCGTAATCGCTGTGCCCGATATGGTTGACCAGGTGGACGCCGTCATTGAAGATCTTCACCAGTTTGTCGGGCGGCCAGTTGTGGTCCGGTTCCCAGTCGGCGTCGTAGAGCGTTTTCAGGTTGAAGTAGTCGAAGGACGAGAAGCCCTCGGTGTGGTAGCCATACGCGTCGGATCCCTGCGCTATCTTCTCCTGGAACCCCTTCCCGTAGGTGGCTATCCCGCCGAACCCGGCCCATTCGCCTACCAGGCAGGCCCGGCCGAGCGGACTCCCGGCGGCGTCCTCGTAGGAAATCGTTTTGTTGACGAAGTGAGTGACCTCGGCCTCGTTCGCCACGGCGGCTCTTCCAATGAGGATCTCCGCCATCAGGGCCGCTTCGTCCACCCCGTCGGCGTTCTCAGCCGCGCATTCGCCGTAGACGCCGTCAGCGTCCTGGTCGAAGGTGCCGCTTAAACCGGCGTAGTAGAGGTCGGCCGGGACGTCCCCGCTGTTCGCTCTGAGTTCTCGGGGAGGGATGATATCCTTGTCTCCCCCCAGCAGAACGTATTCCGTGTCCCAGTTTTGATAGGCATCGATGATAAAGTTTCGTATTCTGGTCTGATCGTCCTCACCGCCGTCGGGTCGCGTTCCGGGGTAAGTGGTGTAGATGAAGTCGGTATTGACGATAATTGAATTAATCCCCTGCCCTATCCGGTGATCCCGGAGAGGCACGAAGGAATCAACGAGATTCGCACTCGTGATGATCACGTGCCGGAAGTCACCGGGCGGAAGCCCGCTGTCTCCCATCAGCATATCCGGTTCCCCGGAGAGGTAGGTATCGAATACCCACTGATCCTTATTGTCGACCAGCTCCTTTACCTTTTCCAGGGCCCTCGCCTTGGGAGGCAGTGTATTCCTGTCCGGCCGGGACGCCTTCCCGACCACGACTTCCACGGTCAGGTCACTGTAATAGGAAAGCCGGCCAGAGGCGGGGGTGTATTCCACCGGATAGAGATTGATGAAGAGGATTGAATAGCCATTTTTAGTACGGATAACGGCCCGGGTTGCGATCTCCGGGGGGTAGGGTTCACATGAACGGTACACCGCTTCATCGAGCCTGGTGGGCTCGATCGGCCCCCGGTAATCGAGCGATACGGTTTCGGGATCCGGCTCGACCAGGTAGTTCCCGCGGATACCGATCTTTTGCCCGGGGACCACCCGCACCGCGCGGACTTCCGTCATGTACGGGATAAGCAACTTGACGGATCTGACCGGGAGCAATGGTTCACCGGTCCGACCCATGTTGTCCAGGCCCTTCATGACCACCCGGTGATAGCGTCCCTGTCTTGACACTTCCGGATGAGGAAATCGTACGGTGTGCCGGATTTCCTGCGCCGCAGAAGATGCCGCCAGCAACGGTAAGAGTCCCAAAACCAGCAGGTATTTTTTCATTTTTGATTTTTCCGGGTTAAATGGTTTCTTGGGCGAAAACTATGCACGTTATTAAGAAGAAAGCGGTTTATTGGCTTCTTGGCGGCGGTTTCTCCGTATATGATTACAATGCCCGGGAAGCCGATACCTTCCATTTTTTTTACGGTCGACTCTTTGGCATCCGGCTGCCATGGCTATGTAACATCTACGGCTATGGAAAAAGATAAAAAGGCCGGGGATTTTATCCGTCCGTCAGGCGGCCAAATAACCCGCACTACAGTGCCAACCGTTTCAGCGTCCCGGGACGGCCGGCCGCTCCGCGGGCGCCGGGTCGGGTCCCGGCGGGAAGGATAGCGGGGGCGGAGGCTCGATCAGGAGGAGTTCCGCCATCAGCGCAGGGGGAAAAGGTCTTTCCGGGACGGTCCGGAGAGGGATCGCCGGGGGCAATCCCCGGCATAGCGTGCCGGCGATGAACCCGACCCAGACCGTGTAGGTGTTGCCGATAAACAGCCCCGGCCCCTCGCCGTCCACGTGTTTATCCTCGCAGGGGATGAAGTTTCTCGCGGTGACGGTGACGTCGAATTCATCCCACCCGGCGGGGACGGAGAGCTTGAGCCGTCCCTCATTGTCGGTCTTCCCAACGAGAAACTGGTTGCCCTGTTTCCTCAGGCAGACGGTCGCCCCCGCCACCGGGATCCATTTTTTCCCTGCCCGGAGGGGATAACCGGGTGGTGATCCGGACACTTCCAGCGGAAGCGGGTACCGGATATAGATCGGCAGTTCGGGATCACCGAGGAGGTTTATGTTCTCCATATCGTAGCGGCGAATGGCCTCATTCGTGACTATCCCCGGGTTTCCTTCTTCCTCGACCGAAGCCTCGTACATGGCGATCTTTCCGGCGTCCATTACCGGACCCATCTTCCCGCTCTCCGCAAGTTCCTGGTAGCACCCGTCGAATAACCCGTACTTGAAGCCCGGCCCGCCGCTCCTGGCAGGTCCGATAAACCCGATGCCACCCCGTCCCGGAAGTTTGAGAAGCAACTCCCCGATCCCGTTCTCGCCGGGAGGATAGGTCCAGTTCGGGTAGGGATGTGTTTCGAGGTCGAACTGGCCGGTGGAGCAGCCGGCGCTGATGACCAGGGGAAGGCGGCTCCCGTTGTCGAGCCATTCGAGGTAGTTGTAACCGAGGATGTGCATCCCCCAGGGTGAGCCGTGGCCATAATATCCCGCGACGCTCACCCCCTGATTGATCTCATCGAAGAACGGGGCCGGGTTGTAGATCGAGGGCGTTGTTATTATTGTCGTAAAACCCGGAAGAGCGGACTCGAGAAGCTGCGCGTCTTCCGGTCCGTATTCCCCTATTTCAAGTTCGGTGCCGAAGAGGAGGCCCCGGGAGAACCAGTCGCACCCCGTGTTCCCGGGATATTTTTCGTAATCGAGTATCTTCTGGACCATAACCTCCAATTCTTCCGGGGTTCGGGCGGGCAGGCGGCCGACATGGATCTCCGGGAATGGGCCGTCCCCCATGATCCCGTAAAAGATGTCTGAGACCACCAGCCCGTCGGTGTAATAGAGATCTTTCCCCGTATCGTCCGGGCGGTAGTGAGGGGGGATGTCCTCCGCGTCCCCGGCCAGGAGAAGGTAGGTGATCGGCGTCAGGGACTTCTCATGCAGACTCTTGATAGATGCCGAAATTTCCTCGAATCCGGGATCGTCACCGATCTCCGAGAGCTCTATGATTCGGGTCCGAAGGCCTTTTTTCTGTTTCCACTCGACCAGCGGTTCGATGGCCGGCTTCAGTTCGTCGGGAACGACGATCAGGTAATCGACCGTATTATAATGAGGGAGGAACTGATCGAGGCGGGTTTCAGGTCCTCGGGCGGGGACCTCCACCTGCCGTCGCGGACTGAATCTCGAGTATTCCCTTCCCTCCTGGCCGAAGGCAGCCGGGTAGATACCCGCCCCGGCCGCCAGAAGAAGCGTCAACAATGCGGCGCGGTTAACTGACTTCATGGTTCATCCTCCCCCGGCTCTTTTTTTATCATGGCATTGTTCACAATAAACCGGATTTATGGATACATCGGGGTACGGCCGGGGAAATGATTCGGGACGGGATCCGGTCCGGGGCGCGGCGGGAAGGGGTTATCGGGCAGTTCCCGGGGTAGCTCTTTCAGCAGGAGCTTTTTATCCGGCAGCGGCCGGAGCTTGTTGGATGGTTTCCAGCCGCCGGCCTCCAGCGCGGGCTTCACCTTCGAGCACCCGCCGACCGTTATCTTGACCGTGATGGAAAATGTAAAGGAAGAAAAGGCTTTTCCGTCCGAGACGGTTATCATGATCTTCGAATAGACCCCGGCCTGGCGATAGGAAGGTGCCCACTTGAACCAACCTTTGGAATCCACACTGGCCCCGGGCGGCAGATTGCTTCCGGAGAAGACCAAAGGGTCATAATCAGGATCGCTGGCCGATACTTTAAATTCCAATTTATCGCCCTCATAAATTGTAATATCATTAATTTTTGTTATGGATGGCGCGTGATTCTTTTCGTACCGGGCGGTCTTCTGATTATTAAATCTCCACATCGACCACTCGATTCGCTCCGGGTCTCCCTCGGTTTTTAAGACGTAAATATTAACCGGTGTGTGCGGTTCACAAAAATACGTCCCCTCCTGGCAATATTTCCCGGTTACGACGATCTCGGTCTTGCCATCATTGTTAATATCCGCCAGAACCGGATCTTCGAAACACTCCCCGTCGGAAGCAAGCAACGTCTCCGTATACCATTGGCTTTCTTTCTTAAAAAAGCGCCTTACCCAATATTTTTCGTTTTGTCCAACTCCCTCTTCTCCAGCCGTGATTATATCCGGGCAACCATCATCATCATAATCCCCTACCACTGATTCTCCCGAACCATCGGCAAGCATATCCCCCATCATTTCTGAGTAGGCAACTTTCTCGATCAAGTTTCCCCATCCGCCGACGATAGTTAACCCTTTATCATAGAACGAGATCAATTCCGGTACGTCGTCACCATTTAGATCGGCCAAGCTTGCGGTTGAGGTCGACGTGTCTTTATCCAGCTCTCGCGGATCATTCGAGAAAAGTTCTGACCCATCGTAACGATATACTTTCAGCCCATAATCAGAAGATCCGTCCTGCTTGCAGTCGATGATAATCTCGTCGCACTTATCCGCATCGAGATCGCCTGATATTACTTTTCCTGTTCCAAGAGACTTTAGCGCCGAGTCGCTTTCAAATAATTCCTTTTGCCAAAAAGGCAGGAACTTATCGCCGTCCACCTTAACCGTTTCCAGGTAGAACTGTTTCTGCTTCAAATTATCGCTCTCTTTGGTGACAACATACAGACCCGCTATTTTTTTCCCTTTCTCCACATAGGTAAAGACACCGCCGGTATGGATAATCGGGTGCTGAGGAATGAACTCACCCAACCAATCTCCCTGACTGGAGAGAATCAACAATTTATTGCCTTCGCCTGTTTCGTGGCGGGCACATAATATAATTTCATCACTCACGTCTTGATTGACATCAAATATCATGATGCTCTTGCTCGGCGTTTCGGATGGGGGGAAAGAATTTTCCTGGACTTCGGTTACCGAATCCAGATTCAGACCAACCAGAGCATCGACCTTGATTTTATCCCCGGGCGGAGAGCTCCCGGACGTATAGCATACCAGCGCGTCCTTTTTACCGTCTTTATCGACATCTACTATCGGACAATTCTTCAATGATTTAGAGCTTTCGCTGAAATACTGATCGACCAGATTGCCCCAGGCGTCGTAAACAAACAGCTTGGGATTCTGTTTCGAATAGCCCGGAGCCCAAGGTTTATAGGAAGAATTCTTATGGCAATGAAAAGGGAATATTATTTCTTTGGCGCTATCCTGGTTAAGGTCAAAAATAGTTTTGTCATTGAATTCACCACCGGTGATCTGATCCGGCTTTTGGGGCCAACCGTCAATAATGTTAGAATTTATATTTATCGAACGTTTTTCTTCATTAATATATCCGTTATAGGATGCCACGAGCTTGAGGGTGACCACCCCATCCCCGGATAAATTCAAGCTCCCCAGGTCCATCTCCCCGATGGTGTCGTATTCGTTGGGCAATGCCGCCTTGCCCTCAAGCATCTTCTGGTAAGAATCGGGGTCTTCACCAATCCCGGCCCAGATTTCATAATGGTCCAATGTACTGCCGCTTATCCTCCCTTTAATTGTAACTTTGCTCTTTAATCCGTATGACTCTCCCGAGAAGGGAATCCAGATTCCGGTTTTGTTAACGCTGAACCGCTTTCTCACTTCGAAATATTTGTCTGTTTCGCCCGGGACCGCCAACCTCGCCCTCACCGTATATAACCCGTCCGGCCGATCAGTAGAAAATGGGCAGATCGCACGATTGTCGGTAGTCACCTTATAAAAAAGTGGATCCCATGTCTCCGGGTTCAAGCCTAAGCCGCAGTCTAAAATAAGATCTTGCGCCAGAAATTGGCTTCCCAAACCTTTGACCATAATAGAGAAATCTTGATTGATCTCTATCTGGTCCACAAAATAATCATCTGGAAATAGCTTCTTGGGTCCGAATTCAATAGTCAGTGCTGGAATGTCGGGATGATTCAATAAGAACTCCAGCGCCTTTGAGGCGTTCAACTTGCCGTAACCGGAGGCGTCGTCAAAGCCCGGCTCATATGTGAAACCAGATAACTCATTTTTGTAACTCAAGTCTTCGGCGCTACACCGCAAAACCTGCCTCACCTGTTCATTATTCAAGTCGGGCCGGAGAGCGCATAAGAGCGCGGCCACCCCGCTCACATAGGGAGCAGAAAATGATGTCCCGGAACCCTGGCCATATAAACCTGCCTCATCAATCGGCTCCAAGGCGGTGGGGTTCTCGCTCGTATCATGGGAATACAGGGAGAGAATAATTACCCCCGTAGCTAACAGGTCAATCATGCCGTAATTTGAACTACTAAATTTTTTGTACAACTCTTTGCCCGGTATTCCGACATAAAACCCATTACCGACGGAGATCACTCTATCGCAGTTGTTGGGAAAATATAATTTGACGTCCTGGTAATCGTTTCCCGCCGCAAAAACCACAATGCACTCTTCTTTTTCCGGATTATAATCGGAAGAGTCGGGATCGTCCGGCAAAACGGCATACTCGATGGCCTGATATAATCCTGAATCAAATGAGGTTCCCCTCCAACTGCAATTGATAACCTTTGCCCCGTTATTGGCGGCATAAATGATGGCCACATCTTCCTTTTTGGATTCCATTGTTCGATTTAATGCCATGATCTTCGCCTCGGGCGCCACTCCGATAATGCCTTCGCCGTTGTTGCCCTTGGCCGCGATGATTCCGGCGATGAAAGTCCCATGGTATGTATAGTCCATCGCCTCGAAGGGTCCATAGACATCGTCCACATAGCCATTCCCGTCGTCATCCAGCAGGTTACCGGCAATTTCGTCCTCATTGATCCAGATCTGCCCTTGCAGGTCGGGATGAGTATAATCAACGCCGGTATCCACCACCGCCACCACCACAGGTTGCGCATCTCCCGGGAGGTTTTGATAAAAAATCTTCCATCCTTCCGCGGCTTCGATGTCGATAAGTCCGCGTGCGTAAGGATAGGAGTCCCATTCGTCGTCCTGGTTTTCATCAATGTAGGTATCATTGGGTAAAGTATTCGGAAATTCGCAATCCCGATAGATGGGCACCGGCCCCACGTACTCAAAAAGGGGTGACCTTTCTCTGAGCTCATTTATCAGGTCTTCCAATGGGATACTCTCCGGAAAACTCATTCGGAACGTTCGCCGCAGGCGGTCTTTGACTTCCCGCATCCTCACTTTCTGTTCCGGAGTGATTCTTTTTCTCTTTTCCTCCGCTTCTCGGAGCTGAGGCTGAGTCAACTGCCTACGGATAATGTTGAAAGTGAAATCCGGGCATAAGTGGCGGATTTCCTTAATCCGGTATTTTCTTAAAATCGAGGCAAGATAAGGATCTTGGCCGAAGGCACTCTTAACATCGTAGCCGTTCATTCCCGGTTCTCTCTGTAAGACATCGGCCAGACCCTTGGTCACGACCACCTCAACCACCCCGGGCAAGCAGGAGGGCTCCTTCTCTCCCTCATCCGGGGTAAGAGCGGATAAATTTTTCGCGGAGGCTTCCGCTATTAACAAAGTCCCGATTAACGGCACCAAGCCGAAAAAAATGGATTTAACCTTCATTGGTCATCCTCTTCTCTGAAGAGATTACTGGTTCAACCAATCGACCGCCTTTTTCAAGAGTAGTGCCGCCTGGTCGGGGTTTTTGATTTTGGAGAACGGGAAGCTCAGGACAACGACTTTATAATAGATGGTGGGGTCCTCGTACCTGCTCCCGACATATGGATTTTCAAGCGGTTCTTCCGGTGTGAAGATTCCCTTCGCGACGGCATCAGTCGCGAATGAATTGCAGTTGCCCCAGGGTGTCCCGTACAGAGCTACATTCAGTTCTGAGGTGATGGGGTCGCCGGCTACTCCGTTCGCGCGGCTGATCGTTTCATACAAATCCGAATCCGGGGAAGTGACCGAGTTGATTTTGAGGTACCCGGACATAAATTCTGAGGGCATCCAGAAAATGCCGCGTCCGGCCAAGAGAAGCCTACCCCCTCCTTTTAAGTACGGGGTCGCGCTTTTCGTCCTCAAGTTGCAGAAAGGATTCCCGATCCCGCTATCCCACAACACCACGTCGTACGGGAAGAGATCGCCCGGTTCGGGAAGGGAGTGCTGCTCCCAAGCCAGGCTATCCCACACATCATAGTCAAAACCATACTTATCCAACGCGCTCTCAAACGCCGACGGGTCTGCCCCATATCCATCGTCATCCACGACCAGGATCGGAGCATTTGGCGTAGTGGTAAAAACACCGGGGACGACCTGGTTGACTTCGTTACCCACCTTGTCCCGGACCTTTAGGATCAATACATAGGGGTAAGTTGGGACAAGATCAGAGATCAATACCTCGTGCGTGATCCCCATATATGGGAGACATCCTCTTTGGGGGACCGTCATCGGTATATAAATTTTACTTGGATCGATATCGCAATAGGCTTCGGCGATCGGCTGAGCGAGTTCGTCCGTAATGAATTGCAATATGAAGTGAGTCGGCCCCGCGGTAACCTGGATATCGGAAACGACCGGTGGCTGGGCGTCGACCTGCGAGGTTGACTTTACGAGGAAAGGTTGGCCATTGGCAGCTTTAGGATCGGTATATTCGACGGTAATCACGTCCCCGTGCTTTACCTTGAGCTGGGTGGTCTTCTGGGGCGGATCGAGGGTTAAGTCCACGTATCCACGAAAAAGCGAGGGATCGTTGCCATAGCGGTGGAGCATGATCGCCTTCCCCCGGCTCCAGTCGCTCTTCACCTTGACCGTGACCGATTGTGTCCCGGCGGGGAGGTTGAGATCGGTCAGCCAGATCCTCGCGGTCGCGCCCGCCGGATAGAGATCGCGGTCAAAGCGGACCGAAGCCGTCTCGCTCCTCACCTTCAGGGGGGTCTCGGGATCGCCGAGCAGATTGAGCTCGTATAAGTCGTACAAACCCCAGATACCCATCCAGAGGTTGTCTTCCTTGGAATCCTGAAGCGTCTTGCCGAGGTTGGTGATCCGCTCCATGAAGAGCGCGTCCCAGAACTCCTTCGCGCAATGCTGGGAAGAAGAGTCGGTCCCCTCATACGACCACCAGCCGTAGCGGGAGTTGGCGACCACGGCGAAGGCGCCCTTCTCCCCCGTCACCAGCTCTTCGGCCACGCAGTCGGGACCGTATTCCTGGAAGGTGCCCAGGAGCCGGTTATCAAAGGCCCCCGCCCAGCACCCCCCGAAGTAGGCGAAGAAATGATCTTCGTTTGTCAGGAGGTCCATGTCCGTGGAGTAAAGCTTCACGACCTTATCAGTGGTGGCGTGCCCTTCCTGGGCGATGAGATGGACACCCTGGTTGATCAGGTCCACGATCGCCTGCTGCGGCCAGCCGTCCGGCCCGTTCTCCTGGTCGTAAAGTGTCTGGACATTCAGAAACGGGCACGCCGAAAAGCCAGGTTTGTATATATGGGGGAACGGGTTCGGATAATGAAGATCTTCCAGGTAATATTTCCCGTAGGTTGTATCGCACTTCCACTGCTCCTTCCCGATATAAGCGCCGAGCCATTCTCCGACCAGAACGGCCTGGTGGAGATACTCGCCGGCGGAATTCTCATAGGCGACGGTCTTACTCACGAAATGCTTGACTTCCTCGATTGAGTCCACCGGGGCCCGGCCGACGTACACCTCGGCGAGCAAATCCACCAGGTCTCCGCCCTCTCCATCATCGAGCTCGCCGTAGATGCCGTCGGCGTCAGCGTCAAACGTCCCGTCGAGGCAGGCGTAGTAGATGTCCGCCGGGATCCAGTTGTCCCAGGTCATGCTGCCTTCCTCATTGGCGGCGTCCGGGTCCGATAGCAGCCGGTGGGGAACGACCACCTCGCCCCCGCCGCCGTCGGAATCTCCGCCCAGGAGCACGTATTCAGTCCCCCACACGTTGAAGGCGTCGGTGATGAAGTTCCGGATCCGGGTCTGATCGTCCTCTCCGCCCTCGGGCTTAGTTCCGTCATAATTGGCGTAAATCCACTCAGTCGACACTATCTTGCTCGAGATCCCTCTCTTTTTCTTTTGCTCCATTAAAACATACCAGCTGTTCTCGCCCTGATAGTCCATGAATTCCTGGCTGGTGATGATCACGTATTTGACCTCGTAAGCTAAAGGAGTCAGGGACGATGCGCCGCCACCAGCCTGGCTGCGGCTGGAGGCCTGGCGGTAATGCTCGTAGAATCCGTTAACGTCCGCTTGATTATCGGCAAGGCTTTTGAGTCTCCTTTTCGTCTGCTCTCCGTCCCTGAACCGGGGGGCGACAGCGCCCGGACTCGAACCGGACCACTTTTTCGGAACGAGTTCCAGATCGATGCTTAAAGAACTGAAATAGGAGAGCTTCCCCGCCGCCGGCAGATATTCCACCGGATAGAGGTTGATCACGGCCAACCGGCAACCGTTTAGCCGCTGGATTCCTAAGAAAGAATATGTTTTTGCAGGATAAGGGGAGCCGCTGCGGTATATTTCCGAAAGAACTGTTGTAGCTTCACCCGGGCAGGGACAAGCGCCATGGACTTGACGGGATCCCGGCCTCACCAGGTAATTGCCCGCAAGAGACCTCTTTGCCCCCGGGCGAATCGTTATGTTGATCACTTCGGTTTCGGGGGGCAGTAGCAGCTTGACCGGCCGGACGAGCAAAGACGGCTCGCCTTCTTTCCCGAAGGTCTCCGTCCCCGCCATACTGACATCGTGATAGCCATCAACTGCAGTAACGGTAGGGGGCTCGAATTTGCAGGTGTAGCTAACGGTCTCGGCATGCCCGCTCCCGGCCAGGATTAAAACCGCCGCGGAGAACAACGACAGGAAGGCGGCTGCTCTAATTGAAAGATTTTTCATCTCCTTCAGCTCCTTGATTGCAATTCACATAGATATTCACTGGCGATAAGCGCTACTGATTGCTCTTCAGTCATTGTTCACAACGAACCGGATTTATGGATACATCGGGGTACGGTCACGGAAATGATTCGGGACGGGATCCGGCCCGGGGCGCGGCGGGAAGGGGTTAGCGGGCAGTTCCCGGGGTAACTCTTTCAGCAGGAGCTTTTTATCCGGCAGCGGCCGGAGCTTTTTGGATGGTTTCCAGCCGCCGGCCTCCAGCGCGGTCTTCAGCTTCGAGCACCCGCCGACCGTTATCTCGACCGTGACCTGGTCCGTTCCGCCCCATCCGTCGTCTGCCGTAAAAAGCAAGATGTAAGGCTCCGGACTCGCCTGCCCCGGGGCGGTCTTCCAGCTGAAGGCTCCCGATTTCGGGTCGAGCGAAGCGCCATCCGGAAGCGTACCATCCCCGGCGCAGTAGGACGGCGGGTCGCCGTCCGGATCGGTCGCCTCGAGCGTGAACAGGAGCGTTCCCCCGGGGCAGACCGTGAATGGTCCGGCCTCTTCCAGGACCGGGGGGCGGTTGATGTCTTCGATCTCCAGCTCGTGGCCGTAGGAGAGGTAGAGCTTTCTTCCGAAGACGCAGACGCTGAAAAACTGCTGGCCGGACTCCAGGTGCTCGACTAACCACGGTGTCGCGAGGTCCATTCGGTAGTAGCCGGGCGTGCCGGTGCCGCATTCGGCTTCGTCTTCCAGGTATACCCGGCCGCCGCTTTCGAACATCCGCCGCACGTACAGGCCCGGCACCTTGGTGATCTTGGTGATCTCCCTGGTGGGTAAATCCAGGCGGTAAAGATAGTCGCAGGTGTCCAGGAAATAGGCCGCGTCCCCGACGATCAGGAAAAAATTTTGCAGCTCCTCCATTCCGGCGGAAAGTATATCGAGACCCGTCATCGTCACGGGATCGATGACCAGCACCATCCCCCCGTCGACATAACCGTCGAACTCTCCCCACTTGATCGTATCAGCCCGGGCACAGGTCGTGGTATAGAGGTAAATCCCGTCGGACGCCAGGCTGTGGGTGGAATCGGGGGCCCAGACCCCGGCGATTACCTTCATCCCGTTCGGATCGATCTTGAAGATCTGCTCGCTTTGCGGTTTGTAAGGCGGATCATAACCGTGGTAGGCGGCGGCATATAGGTACCCGTCTTTTCCCGCCACGATGCCGGTGATATTGTATTCGCAGGGGTTACACCAGCCGGTTCGCTGGAGCGTTTCTTTGTCAATCTGGATGACGTAGCCTTCGTCGGTCCCCACATAGAGATACGCTTCGTCCGAGGTCATGATGGTGATCTCGTGATCCCAGGTCAGGAATGTGTCCGTCATCAGGGCGGAAGCGGGGATTGTTCCCTGAAGGGCGAAGCCATGATCGTACACGTTGATGTAGCCCATGTTGTACCCGGGCCAGGTTTTTCCCCATAAGCCCTTTTTCTCGTAGGCGTTGTAGATGTAGTCCGCGTCGACGTAGTTCGTTGTCAGAAAATAATCGGGGTCGTCCGGTTCGGCCTCCGGAAAGAACTCGCCCTGGACGGGCCGGAGTCCGCCCAGAAGAAGGATTGAGGACAAAAGAGCCGGCAGAAGCATTCGCTTTTTCATGGAACCTCCTTCAAATCGCAGTGGTGGGGCATATCCCCGTAATTTTTTTCATGTAGAGCCTCCCCGGTTGAAGTACCTGGAGAATTATCCTTCTCATTTAATACAATGCGAAACCGGCGATTTCCTTCCCGATTTTTTCTCGTACGAGAAAAAATAATCCGGGATAACCCCCGGCGCGAGCTTCAAATTGCTCCGAGGGTGGGGGAAACCGGGCCGGTTTCTTTTATCTTCCCCGGGGAGGCGGACAGGGAGTTGGCGTCGGCCAGGGAAAGGGGTTGAACGGATCATTCGGATCGGGCAGGAACTTCGGCTGCCGGGGCATCAGTATATCATGGGAGGGGAACTGCAGCTTGATAACCGAACCCGAATATTCATCAGCGCCGATATCGAACTCTTTTCCCGTCCCGTCCTCACCTTTTCCCGGGATATCGATCGGCCGCGGATCGCCGTCTATGTCGATACCGGGAACGTATTCCTGGAAGATCCCCGTGTCTATACAGGGGGAGAAATACTGCAGGTGGTAATCCCCCGAGCCCGCGTCGACAAAGACGGGATAGGCATCCAGGTTGTCCCCGCTCGACCACCCTCCCTGGATATTACAGGAGGTGACTTCCGGACTGCTCCCGGGGTCGCAGTAGAACTGCGGAAGACCCTGAGCCGTATTCATCCAGAAAATCGAGTTCAAAATTAACGGAGACGAACTCTCGCAGTAGAGACCGCCTCCCTCCTGCCCGGCCATACTGAAAGATCCGGCGGCGTTGTCGGCAACGGTGTTGTTAATGATCGCGGGAGAAGAATAGAGAAGATAGATTCCCCCTCCTTTCCCGGCCGCCTCGTTCCGGGTAATAAAATTATTGGTGATCTCAAAAAAGGAATGCTTGAGGTAAATACCGGCGCCGTCGGTCTCCGACTGATTGCCGGTGATGTCGTTTCCGGTGATCTCTCCGGAGGTAAAGCTGCAGAGAACCCCCCCTCCTCCCTTGGCCGCGAAGTTATCCTTGATGGTGTTGTCGGAGATGACAATGGATGACCAGAAACAGTAGATCCCCCCACCCCATATCTCGCCGCCGTTCAGGATCGTAAACCCGGAGAGGGAGGAAGAAGAAGCCCGTTCAAAAGCAACAGCCCGGTCTCCGCCTCCGTTTATGGTGGTCTCGTTCAGTTCTACGTCTCTCGACCAATAATCCGGCTCATATCCGCCAAAGATGCAGAGACTCTGGAGCCCGCTGACCACAATGTTCTCGAAATAGGTGCCACGTGCCACATGTATGTTCGTGAAGGGCAGAGCGGCATCTACCCCGTCCTGGATGAACCGGTAGGGATCATCTTCGGTCCCGAGCCAGGGGGGGGTCAGGTTCTCGCAACTCACGTAAATATCCTTCCAGTACCCCGGGACGACAATCGCTTCGTTTCCCGGGTCTCCTCCGCAAATGAGATTCAACTGGAATGGGAGATCATGGTCCGCCGGAAAATTATTCCTGACCGCAAATGTGAATTCGGACGTCGCGAGTTCCCCGTAGCCTATCCCGTCAAGGATCTGCTGATTATCCATCATCTCCACATAGGGGTCATTCGTGTTCAGTGCCGTCGATACGTTCTGGACCGCTTCTCCGCTGTTACGAAGAGAGACCTTCAGAACTATCATCTCTCCCGGATCCGCCAGGCCATCACCATTTCCGGAACTGTCGTCCACCTCGACATGTTCTACAGCCACCTGGGGAGCGGGCGGCGGAGAGCCCAGCGCCGTGAGGGCATTTATCCTCCCCGTTCCCAGTTTGCCTTCATAGCCTGGATTAAACCCATCGATCTCATCAGCCGTGTTTTTTATATGACAGATGACGGCCGCGTTACTCCAGTCCGGGTGGGCCGATAGGATCAGGGCCGCCAGGCCGGCCACATGAGGGCAGGCCATGGAGGTCCCGGCCGTCCGGTAATAACCCTCTGAGACCTTGATCTGATCCGCATTCAGGGCGAACTCGCAATCACCGGACATAGTGGACAATATATTATAATCAGGCGGGGGCGCTATCGGCTCATCCGGGTATCCCCCGCCCGGGGCGGAGACATCGACTCTGTCACCCCAGCAGGACGTGTACCATTTTACATCGTCGGGCGTGGTGGCCGCCACGGTAAGAACCTCGTCCATATTATTGGGAGAATAGTAGGCGACATCGTCCCCGTTGTTCCCGGCAGCGAAGACCAGTATCACCCCCAGCCCGTAGGCGTACCTGACAACCTCCTCGACCGGGGGATCTATCGGGTAGGGAGAATGATGTCCCCAGCTGTTGTTCACCACATCAGCGCCGTTATCGACAGCGTACTGTAGCCCCTCCACGAAAGAGTCGAGACCTTTATCACTCCCGGCTCCATTGACCGCCATTATCTTACTGAACGGGGCGACACCGGCGATACCGATGCCGTTATTCGCCACCGCCGCTATTACCCCGGCGCAGTGGGTCCCGTGACCGTAACCGTCCCGGGGATCGTATTCTTTCTCCCCGTTCTCGATGTCGGGCTGGACATTCCAGCCCACCAGGTCGTCGGCAAAACCGTTTCCATCGCTGTCCTCGCCGTCGAGATCGTCCGGGTCGAGTACCCACGTCTGGCCTATCGCGTCCCACTGCAGCACCCCGTCGCCGTCCAGGTCCTCCCCGGGGTTCTGCCAGATGTTCTGTTTGAGATCCTCGTGCCCGTAATCGACTCCGCTGTCCACGACCGCCACGACAATTCCTCCCCCGGGGGGTGTCTCACCCCCATCGAAGAGGCCGTTGTTGTTCTTGTCGAACGCGTTCCAGGCTTCGATGGCCTGGATCTTCTGTAACCGCCACAGATCGGGATAGTCCTGTCCCCAGCTCCCTTCTCGGAAGTGCCCCGGGTTGGCAGCATCCTCGATGAACTCATCATCCGGGATGTATGGCACCTCCGGGAGCGGGTCGGAGTTGAGCTGAGCATAAGAAACCGGGCAGGCCAGGTCCACCTCACTTAGATCCCCGTACTCCTTTGCCGCGGCGCCGATATCGACTCCTTCATCCATCTCGAGCCGGTACCAGAGAGATATATCGGGTATTTGCGCCCCACTCCGGGCCCGTGCGGCCCGTACCGGGAACTTCTTTTTTATCTCCTCCACGTGCTTTTGAAAGCTCATTCTCTGGCTCTTCATGCGCTTTACCATACCCGGGAAGAGCGGCCGTATTTCTTTAACGCCATATGTCCTGTTCATCCCGGCCACGCGCCACGGCAACCGACCGTATCTGCGATAATAGGAAGCGGTGGCCGGCGTGAACTTGACGAGGATCCGGCCGGGAACGACAGCATCTTCCTCTGCCCGGAACCCCTCTCCCTGCTCCGGCAACTCCGGCGGCGTGGAAGACGTTGAATACGATATGTCCCTCGCCGGGGAGTGCCCCGGCAGGAGCAGCGAAAAACCGAGAACTACTATGCACAGCATTTTCATTGTCAGTGCCCTTTTTATAAATTAGCTCGCTTCGCTCGCAAATTTATAAGTGGCTCCCCGATTATCATCGGGGAGCTGTTACTTAGTGTCTGAACGAAAACCCCATAAACGCGTAGATTTTGTCATTGCGAGGAGCGGAGCGACGAAGCAATCTCCTCACAAACTAAGCAGATTGCTTCGTCGTTCCTCCTCGCAATGACC
>JAZDIV010000080.1:0-37933 GCA_043804695.1 PVC group bacterium
GACATTGAATGAGTGTTTCGAGTCGTTGGTATTGCCTTAACCCGATTTATTAATAAATCGGGTTAGTTTTGAACAATGACAAAGATTAATCGGAAAGATACGATTATTGAACTCCCGAAACAGGCGAAAAAGCAACCAGGAAAATATTTTGTTTTATTACGCTCAGGGCTTACCGTTGTTTATTGAGCAGTTGCATTTAAACTAATTCTTGGATAATCATCAGTCTGTTACAAGTTTAAAAAGTACAATTTACTCCAATTCTTTTAAATTAGCGCCGGAGGCGCTAATTTATAATGAAAGTAAGCTTGCTCAAAGAACTCTGGGATTTCCTGAGAATCAGGAAAAAGTGGTGGCTCCTTCCGATTCTGGTGCTGCTGCTCTTGCTGTTTCTGTTGATCTTTCTGACCAGCAATCCCGCCACCTCTCCCTTCATTTATACTTTATTTTAAGCTGAAAGCGTATGCTTTCAGCTTAAAATAAAGTATGCAGAAGGCCGCCTTTTGCTATCCGGTGAACCAGAAGGTGTTCCCCGCTTTATTGTGGTCCATTCGGTAAAGCAATTTTTCTGCTGTATAATCTAACCGTGGTATAGTACTCTCCCTGGGGCTAATGCTTATTAATTTTTTAATCCAAAATTTTTCGGAGAAAAATTTTGTATTTAACCAAGATCGAACTGAACGGGTTCAAGTCCTTCGCCGACAAGACGTCGCTCAAGATCCTGCCCGGGATCACCTCGATCGTCGGCCCCAACGGCTGCGGCAAGACCAACATCGTCGACGCGATCAGCTGGGTCCTGGGAGAGCAGCGGATCAGGCTGCTTCGCGGCTACAAGATGGAGGATGTCATCTTTAACGGCACCTCGGGGCGCCAGCCGGTGGGAATGGCCGAGGTGACCCTCACTTTCGACAACTCCGACGGCACGCTGCCGGTTGAGTACCGGGAAGTTGGCATTTCCCGCCGCGTCTACCGCTCCGGCGAGAGCGAATATTTTATCAATAAAAACCCCTGCCGCCTTCGTGACATCAGCGATCTGCTCTTGGGCACCGGTCTGGGAACCCGGGCGTATTCGCTGGTGGGCCAGGGCCGGATCGACCAGATCCTCCAGGCCCGCCCCGAGGAAAGGAGGCAGCTTCTGGAGGAAGCCGCCCAGATCAGCCGGTACCGGCAGAAGAAGGAAGAATCCCTGCGGAAACTCGAGCAGACCCAGAACAATCTTCTCCGGATAGAAGACATCCTGAAAGAGGTCAGGCGCCAGCTGTCGATCGCCGATCGCCAGGCCCGCCAGGCCGAGCGGTACCGTGCCTACCGTGATCGGCTCCGGGAGCTGGAGACGGAAGCGGGTCTCCGGCAGCTGTCCGGATTCCGCCGCCGGTCCCGGGAGCTGGGAGCGGAGAAGGAACACTGGCTGGCAAAATACCGGGCGCTGGAAAAAGAGGTTGAGGAAATCGAAACCGGACTGACGCGGCTGCGGGCCGGCCGCGGGGAGAAGCAGGAGGCGCTCGCCTCGACGCGGGCCGATCTGATCGGGAACCGGGCGGAGATCGACAAGAGACGGCACCGGATTGAGGTAAACGCCGAGCGGGGGGGTGAACTCAAGCACGAGCGTGGGCGGCTGGATGAGGAGATCCGGAAGATCGGGGATTCCCTGGCGGCCGCCCGGAAAGAAACGGGAGATCATGAACGGTCCCGGGAGGGGCTGATCGAGGCGAATCAGGCCGCCGCCGAAGCCCTCCGGGGAAAGGAGAAGGAACTGGAGCTTCTGCGCCGCGAGCGGGCGGCGGCGGAGAAAGCGCTGGCGTCCCTGCAGTCGCAGTCGCTGGAGTTATCGCGCCGGGAAAGCCATCTCCGCAACGAGCTGCTGGGGCTGCAGGCGGGAGGGAAGGAGCTTGCGCTCAGGAAGAGAAAGCTGGAGGTGGAGCTGGAAAGGGTCGGCGAGGAAGAAGGGGATCTGAAAAAAGAGCTTGCGGAAGCCGAGCCGCTCACCGGGACGGCGGAGAGCGCTCTCGCCTCCATCCGGGAGCGGTTGGCGGGCGAAAGGACGGCGTCCGCGAAGGCCGAGGAGGAGGCGAGGGCGTTGCGGGTCCGCCGGGAGAGCCTCCTGGTCGCCGCCGGCGAGCTGGAATCCCGGAAGAGGGCGCTCCAGGAACGGGGCCAGGACGGGTCCGCCGATCTGCTCCTGGCGGCGGTCAGGGAACGGAAAGCGGACCTGCCGGGGGTGCTCGGCCGCCTGGACGATTTCATCACGATCGAGCCCGGCGGCGAGCGGATGGTCCGCGCCGCCCTGGGGGAGAAAGCCCGCGCGGTCGTGGCGGTGACCGGATCGGATGCCCTGCGGGCCATTGAGTATTTGCGGGGCAAAAAGACGGGGCCGATCAGGTTTATCGTCCTGGCCTGGCTGCAGCGCGCCGCGGCCGTCCGGCCCTCCGGCCCCGGCGGTCGGAACGGCGCCGGCCTGTCCCGCCGGATGACCCTTGCCCCTCCCCTGGAAGGCCTGGAGGAAGCGTTGCTGGAAGGAGAGGTGCCGGTCGTCGAACTCGCCGGGTCGGCCGGGGAAGGGTTCACCCCCTCCCCGGGCCCGGTCGTCACTGTTGAGGGGGCGGCGATTCTGCCTCCCGGGGTTATCTTCTGGGTCGGCGAGGCGGAACCGGCCGAAGCCTTCGGGCTCCCCGAATTGGAGGCGGAGCTGAAGAGGCTCCGGGCCGCGAAGGAAGAGGCCGCGGCCGCCGAAAAAGAAATGGAGAAAAGACTGGCCGACCTCCGGGCGAGAGTTGAGGAAACCGTCTGTGACCTGCATCGCCAGGAGATGGAGGTCGCCCTGGATAACAACGAGCAGGCCCGCCGCCGCCGCGGCCTCCAGAAACTGATTTTGAGCGGCGAGGCGATCAAGAATGAAATCGAGTCGCTGGCGGAAGAACAGCGCCGGGCCACCGGCCGTTTGGAGCAGCTGGAACTGGAGCTGAAGGAGTGTCCCAGCCGGGATCAGATCGAGGAGGCCCGGCTCGCCTCGCTCCGGGTCGCTCTCGATGAACGGAACCTCGCCCTCCGCGGCCTGGAGTCGGCGGTCACCGAGATGAAGATCAGCCTGGCCTCCGCCCGGGAGAGAGAGGACAGCCTGACCGGCCGGCTGGAAAGGCTGTTCGCGGAAAACCGGAACCTGCAGGAGCTGCTGGAGGCCCGCCGCCGCCAGATCGCGGATGACCAGTCCCGGGAGCGGTCACTGCGGGAAGAGACCGAACAGCTTCGGAAAGATATCGGGGAGCTGGAACTGCAGGTTGACGAACTGAAGTCACGGGTCTCCCTCGAGGAGGAAGAGATCGGCCGGCTCAACCGGGAATGCGGGGAGAAGGAAGAGGTGTATCAGAAGATCCGCCCCCGGTTTCAGGAGGTGCAGAGCAATCTCGGTTCCCAGGACGTCACCCTCGCCGAGCTGCGCGTCAAGGAGCAGGCGGTCTGCCAGCGGATACGGGAAAAATATCACATCGAGCTGGATGAACTGGAGCTCCCGCCCGGAGAGGCCGATCTGGACGCCCTGGCCGGCGAGATCGAGCAGATCCGGGAAAAGATGGACCGGATGACCAGCGTCAACCTGGCGGCCCTCGAGGACAAGGAGAATTATGAAGACCGGTTAAAGCTGCTCACCGAACAGAAAAGCGATCTGGAGGCCGCGATCCGGGACATCGATGAGGCCATCACCAGGATAAACGTGACCGCGCGGGAGAAACTGCAGGCTGCCTACGACACCGTCCGGCAGCATTTCCAGTCTCTCTTTTCGCATCTTTTCGGGGGAGGACTGGCCGACCTGGTCCTTGATAACGAGAAGGACATCCTCGAATCCGGCCTCGACATCATCGCCCAGCCGCCCGGGAAAAAGCTTTCCCACATATCGCTTCTCTCCGGGGGCGAGAGGGCCCTCACCACCATCGCCCTGATCTTCGCGCTCTTCAAGGTCCAGCCCAGTCCCTTTTACATCCTGGACGAGATCGACGCCCCCCTCGATGAGGCCAATATCGGCCGTTTCGTCAACCTGCTCAAGGAGCTGGTGGCCGAGTCCCAGTTCATCATCATCACCCACAACAAGCGTTCGATCAGCGAAGCGGACATCCTCTACGGGATCACCATGGAGGAGTCCGGTGTCTCCAAGGTGGTCTCGGTCCGCCTGGGAGCCGGCGCCAAGGCCGAAGAGCCCGTGGAAGCCAGCTGACTCCACCCCGCCTCGCCCCCATTTTTAACAGACGATTGAATGTGATTGAATGGGATGGGCGGTTTCCAGTCCGTTCGACGTTCAACGTCGGAAGTTGGAAGTTCAACGTTGGCCGTTCATGTCACGTCCTGATTTAAAATTGTCGCTTTTTACCGGTAAAACGTCGTCATACGATGACCCCTGCCGGTTTATCCGGCAGGTGAATCAGTTCATGAGCTACCGGTTCGCCACACACAAAAAAGACCCCCGCGGCCTTGCGCCGCGGGTGAATGAGTTCATTAGCTATCAAAGTAGCAACTAAGAACTTTCTCCCCTGCCGCGTAAAGCGGCATTTTTCATATCCAATATTTGCGCTTGTCTTTTTCTTGCCGATAACGTATGGTCTTCTCACAATCTTCGGGGCAGGGTGCGATTCCCGACCGGCGGTGAAAGCCCGCAAACTCCGATAGCTATCGGAGCCGAACCGGCGCGATTCCGGTGCCGACGGTACAGTCCGGATGGAAGAAGATTCGGAAAAAGGAGCGGTGCCGCATGCCCCGGAGATGGTGTCTCCGGGGTATTTTTTTCTGCGAAAAAATAATAGGCAGTTCTTTTAACTTTAGGCACTTTTAACTTTAGGCACTTTAGGCACTTCAGAACGTTGCCCGAACGAAGTGAGGGCTAAGTTCCTGTTTCGGAATTTCAATAATCGGAAAGATCCGATTATTGAACTCCCGAAACAGGCGAAAAAGCAACCAGGAAAAAATATTTTGTTTTGTTTTGTTTTATTACACTCAGGATTTACCGTTGTTTATTGAGCAGTTACATTCAAACTAATTCTTGGGTAATCATCAGTCTGTTACAAGTTTAAAAAGGTACAATTCACTCCAATTCTTCTAAATTAGCGCCGGAGGCGCTAATTTATATATGACTTCCTTTGATCCCATAGATAGCCTGGTCGCCGACCTCCAGGCCGGGAAGATGGTCATCCTCACCGACGACGAGAGCCGGGAAAACGAGGGCGATTTGGTGATGGCGGCGGAGAAGATCACCCCGGAAGCGGTCAACTTCATGATCTCCCGGGGCCGGGGCCTGGTCTGCGTCCCGATGACGGCGGAGCGCCTGTCCGCGCTGGGCCTGGAGCCGATGGTGAAGAACAACCGCGACACCTTCGGTACCGCGTTTACCGTTTCGGTTGACGCCGCCCAGGGCGTCACCACCGGCATTTCGCCGGCCGACCGGGCCCGGACGATCAGGATTCTTTCCGGCCCGGACTCCGGCCCGGGGGACATCGTCACCCCCGGACATGTCTTCCCCCTGGAAGCCCGTCCCGGCGGTGTCCTGGTCCGGGCCGGCCACACCGAGGCGGCGGTCGACCTGATGCGGCTGGGCGGCCTGATCCCGGCGGGGGTCATCTGCGAGATCATCAATGACGATGGGACCATGGCCCGTCTCTCCGAGCTGCAGAGGTTCGGGGAGGAGCATGGGCTGAAGATGGGGACGATCGCCGCCCTGATCCGGGAACGCCGCTCGCGGGAGAAACTGGTTCAGGAAACGGTGACCGCATCGCTCCCGACCGCCTATGGAGATTTTACCCTGAAAATGTTCACCTCGTCGATAGGGGACGGGGGGCCCCATCTGGCCCTGATCATGGGAGAAGTGGCGGGCAAGGAGAACGTGCTGGTCCGGGTCCACTCGAAATGCCTGACCGGCGATCTTTTCAAGTCCCGCCGCTGCGATTGCGGCGAGCAGCTTGAATTCGCTCTCAGGAAAGTGGGGGAAGAAGGAAGGGGAGTCATCCTCTACATGGATCAGGAGGGGAGAGGCATCGGCCTGGAGAGCAAGCTGGCGGCCTACGCTCTCCAGGACCGAGGTTTGGACACGGTTGAGGCCAACGAAGAGCTCGGCTTTGAGGCGGATCTGCGGGAGTACGGCATCGGCGCCGAAATCCTCCGCCAGCTCGGACTGAGCAGTATCCGGCTGATGACCAATAACCCCCGCAAGATCATCGGCTTGAAAGGGTATGGTCTGAGCATCACCGGGATCGTTCCCGTCAAGATCCCCCCCAACAAGCATAATTACCGTTATCTCATGACGAAGAAAAATAAGATGGGGCACCATCTCTGAAATTTCCCCTGCGGGGAAAATTTCAGAGTGAAGTTCAAAGTGTCTAAAGTTGCCCGACCCGGCAAAACTCCCCCAAGGATCACATTCAATCAAAATATAAAAACATCGAATACCGGATAAGTAACAAAGCTTTCCCCAAAAAACCTCTGATTGGAGTGAATACAAGGGTCCGAGGTAGAGGCCAAAAAATCCTATTCAATCACATTCAATCGTCTGATAAAAGCGGCGAGATAGAGGCTGTATTCGTCTGTTCAACCAAGGGAGGGAAGCGATGAAAATTTATGAAGGCAAACTGAACGCGGCCGGGCTGAAGTTCGGCCTCGTCATCAGCCGGTTCAACGAATTCATCACCGGAAAGCTGCTGGAAGGAGCCCTCGACGCCCTGAAAAGAAACGGCGCCGCGGAAGATGATATCGAGGCCGCCTGGGTCCCCGGGTCCTGGGAGATTCCGGCGGCGGCCGCCCGGATGGCCCGGAGCCGCCGGTATGACGCGATCATCTGCCTGGGAGCGGTGATTAAGGGGGCGACCGCCCACTGGCAGTACATCAGCACCCAGGTCACCCGGGGGATTGCCGCCGTCGGACAGGAAAGCTCTCTCCCCGTATCGTACGGGCTGATCACGCCCGATACCCTGGAGCAGGCGATCGAGAGAGCGGGGACCAAGGCCGGCAACAAGGGCTTTGATGCCGCGATGGCCGCGATCGAGATGGCGAACCTGTTCAAGGAACTGGCATAGGGTTCAGGGGACAGGGTTCAGGGGACACGGTTCAGGGGACAGGGTTCAGGGGCTGCCCGGAATGGCCGCGATCAAGATGGCGAACCGTTTCAAGGAGTTAGCATAGGGCAGAGAGCATAGGGCATAGCGCCCTGAGGCAGGTTACGCTATGCCCTCTGCGCTCTGCGCTATGCGATTTCCCGGAGGAAAATTTTAATGAGCAGACGACGGCAGGCGAGGGAGCTGGCGCTCCAGTTTCTTTACGGCTACGACCTGAACCGGAAGGAGCTGACGGAGGCGTCGGCCGACTTCTGGAAGGGGAAGAATCTTCCCGCTGACGTGCGCCGGTTTGCCGGGGAACTGATCGACGGCACCGTCGCCCATCTCGATCAGATCGACCGGGTCATCGCCGATCATGCCCGGAACTGGAAGCTTTCCCGGCTCGCCCTGGTCGACAAGCAGATCTTGCGCCTGGCGCTCTACGAACTCTACTACCGCGATGACATTCCTCCCCTGGTTACCATCAACGAGGCGGTGGAGATCGCGAAGAAATTCAGCACGGACCAGTCCGGCCACTTCGTCAACGGCATTCTGGACAAGGTTCGGGAAGAAATTGAAAAGAATGAACGTTGAACGTCGAACGTCCAACGTTGAACGTCTAACTTCGAACGTAAGAAGCCCGGATGCCCCCCTCCTATTCAATCACATTCAATCGTCTGTTAAAAAGGGGGCGAGGTGGAGGATTTATTGTCTGAAGGTAGTCGATGAACGCGGAAAAAACAGCCGATCTTCACATCCACACCCTGGCCTCGGATGGCGCCTATTCCGCGCGGGAAGTTCTGAACGCGGCCCGGGTGGCGGGGCTTTCCGCCATCGCCATCACCGATCACGATTCGGTTGAAGCTCTTCCCGAAGCGATCTCTCTCGCCGAAGAGTACGGGATTGAAGTTATTCCCGGGATCGAGATCTCGGTCGAGCTGGATGCGGCTGAGATGCACCTGCTCGGGTACTTTGTCGACTATCGGGATCCCGGGTTCCGGGAGCGGCTCGCCCTGCTGCGGCGGGTCCGCGCCTGCCGGGCGGAGGCGATGCTGAAGATACTTGAAGAGATGGGGTTCCCCCTGGACATGGAGAAGCTGCTCCCCGGCCAGATGACCGGAGCGATCGGGCGACTGCACATCGCCCAGGCTCTTTTCCGCTCCGGTTACGTGCAAAGCCTGTCCGAAGCGTTCTCCAGGTACATCGGCAACAACGGACCAGCGTATGTGTCGAAGATGAAACTTTCCAAGGAAGACGCCCTGGCAATGATTCTCCGCGCAGGCGGGGTTCCGGTGCTGGCTCACCCGGGGCAGCTGGACAGAGATGAACTGATCCCGGATTTGATCAAACTGGGCCTGGCCGGCCTGGAGGCGTATTACCCGTCTCACTCCCGCTTCACGACCAATCACTACCTGGAACTGGCCCGGCATTACCATATTCTGGCGACGGGCGGGTCGGATTGCCACGGGACGAACAAAGAAAAAATCCTGATCGGCACGGTCCGGGTCCCCTACCGGGTGGTGGAGGAACTGCGGGAGAGAAATAAAAGATGAACATCGAACATCCAACGTCGAACTTCGAACGGAAAAAGCCCGGATGCCCCCCTCCATTCAATCACATTCAATCGTCTGTTAAAAAGGGGGCGGGGCAGGGGGAGCGAGATGGGGAAAAAGCTCGACCAGGGACTTGACAAAACCCGGCAGTCTTTGAAGAAAAGAATCTCGCGCTGGCTGGGCGGAAAAGGGAGGCTGCCCGCTGAGTTCTGGGAGGACTGGGAAGCCGCCCTGATCGAGGTCGATCTCGGCGTCGGGACGGCGACGGCGCTCCTCGATGCCGCCCGCGCCGCCGGCAAGAAAAACCAGACTCCGGCCGGGATCAAGGAAAAACTGGGAGAGACGCTGACCGGGATTCTGGAGAAGAACCGGAAAAAGCTTCCCGCGGGGCCGTCGCCGGCCGGGAAGCCCGTCGTGATCATGGTGGTCGGGGTGAACGGGACCGGGAAGACGACCGCCGTCGCCAAGCTGGCAGGCAGACTGGCATCCTCCGGCGCGCGGGTCATTCTGGGAGCCTGCGATACCTTCCGGGCCGCCGCCATCGAGCAGCTGCAGATCTGGGCCGACCGGCTGCAGGTCGAGGTTATCCGCCAGCAGTACGGCGGGGACCCGGCCGCGGTCGCCTTCGACGCCCTGCAGGCAGCCGTGTCCCGGGGCTGCGATTACCTGCTTCTCGACACGGCCGGCCGGCTTCACACCCGGGACACCCTGATGGATGAACTGGGGAAGATTTCCCGGGTATTGCGGAAGATCAAGCCTTCGGCGCCGGACGAGATATTTTTATGTCTCGACGCCACGTTCGGACAGAACGGCCTGGCCCAGGCCCGGAGCTTCGCGGAGAAATTGCCCCTGACCGGCGTGCTGCTGACCAAGCTGGACGGCACCGCCCGGGGCGGCATCGTTGTCTCCATCCAGCAGGAACTGGGTCTCCCCGTCGTCGCCCTCGGCGTCGGCGAGGACGTGGCCGATCTCGTTGAATTCGACCCGGCTGCGTTTGTCCAGGCCTTGCTCGAAGAACCGGAAGCGCTCGATTAAGAGGATAGAGAAGACCGGAGTGCAACAATAATAATTTTATTTTATTTTTGTCCCTGATGTCCTTTGTGTCACTGGCGTCCCTTGTCAGGTAACAGGAAACCGTAAATGGCGATGACCTCCCGGAAGCAACAAGACCGCTTGTTCATGGCCCGGGCCCTTGCTCTGGCAGTCCGCAGCGGCCGGGCGGTGCGCCCCAACCCGAGGGTGGGGGCGGTCCTGGCGCGAAACGGCCGGGTGATCGCCGCCGCCTATCACTCCCGTTTCGGCGGGCCTCATGCCGAGGTGAAAGCGCTGCAGAAGGCCGGCCCGGCGGCCCGGGGCGCCACCCTCTATGTGACACTGGAACCCTGTTCCAGCTACGGGAAAACCGCGCCCTGCACCGACGTCGTCATCGGGGCCGGTGTTTCCCGGGTGGTCATCGGCTGCCGGGACCGGAACCCGGCCAATGCCGATAAGGCCCCGGCGATATTCCGGAAAGCGGGGATCCGGGTCACGGTCGGCGTCCTGGAGAAAGAATGCTCGGAGCTGAACCGGGATTTTTTCACCTGGGTGGTGCGGGGGAAGCCCTACACGGTCCTGAAACTGGCCCTTTCCCTGGACGGAAAGATAGCGACCCGTACCGGGCAGTCCCGCTGGATCGGCTCGGCCGGGAGCAGGAGATGCGCCCATTTCCTGAGGAGCCGGTCCGACGCGGTCCTGGTCGGGATCACCACGGTCCTGGCCGACAACCCCCGGCTGACCGTTCGGATGGGCTATCGCAATCCCGGTCTGAAAAGGGTGGTCCTTGACAGCCGGGGGAGAATCCCGCTCTCTTCCCGGCTGGTCCGGAGGCGGGATCCGGGAAACACCATCCTGGCCGCCACTTCCCGGGCCCCGGCTGCCCGGCTGAGGAAGCTTGCCCGAAGAGGGGTTTCCCTGCTTCAGCTCCCGGTCCGTTCCGGCCGGGTCGATTTGAAATCACTCTTCCGGCAATTGGCCGGAGCGGGAGTGATGAGGCTGCTGGTGGAAGGGGGGGGAGAGACGGCCGCTTCCGTTCTGGAGGCCGGATTGGTTGACGAGGTCCATCTTTTCATCGCTCCGGTGATTGTCGGAGGGAGATCGGCCGTCCCCGCGGTGGGCGGTCGGGGGGTTAAAAGTATAAAAGACGCCTTTCGTTTGACTGGTCTGGTCGTGGAACGCGTGGGCGAGGATATCCATCTGCATGGCTTCATCAAGAACCGTAAAATTATTTGCCCGTGCCCCGATAAACCCCGATTAAAACTTCGGGGCGGAGGCGGGGTAGACTGTGCGAGGGCTAAGTCCCTGATTCGGAATTTCAATAACCGGATAAAATCCGGTTATTGAAATTCCGAAACAGACGAAAAAGCAACCAGAATAAAATAATCAGGTTTTGTCTTATGATACCAAGGGCTTACCGTTACGGATTGAGCGGTTAGACTCGAACTAATTTTCGGATCGCTATCAATCTGTTTTATATTTATAAAGAGAAAATTCACTAAATTAGCGCCGGAGGCGCTAATTTATAATGTTTACCGGAATCATTCAGGAACTGGGGACCGTCATCCGCCGGGGGGACGGGTCCCTGACGATCGACGCCGGGCGCCTCTCCCGGGAGTGCCGCCCGGGCGACAGCATCGCGGTCAGCGGCGTCTGCCTGACGGTGGTCCGGGCGGACCCCCCGCAGTTAACCATGGATCTTCTCCTCGAAACCCGGGAGCGTTCTAACCTGGGCGTTCTGCAGCCGGGTGACGCGGTCAACCTGGAGCCGGTCCTGAAAGCGAGCGGCAGCCTGGGCGGCCACTTCGTCACCGGCCACATCGACGGCCAGGGCGAGCTGGTGTTCGGACGGAACGCCGGGCGGGACCGGGTGCTGAAAGTCGCCCTTCCCTCCGGGCTGGAGAAATACGTGGTGGAGAAGGGATCGATCGCTCTCGAGGGGGTGAGCCTGACGGTGGCGGACATCGCCGGGAACACCGTCTCGGTTCACGTCATACCCTACACGCTTTCCCACACCAACCTGGGGGGAAAAACGGCCGGCGCCCGCTTGAACGTGGAGACCGACCTTTTGGGAAAGTACGTTATCCGTTATCTGGAGAAGAAAGACGTTCAAAGCCGTTCAATAGATAAAGCATTTCTGGAAGAAACGGGGTTTATATAAAAGGTTTTCTTCTACTTCACTTTTATGGCTCGACCTTGCTCGAAAAGCTCGTAAGTTCTCAAATCCTAATGTCTTCACCCAAAGGCTGATCCGCCTCTGGCGGAAAATACTAAATCCTAAACAATGGGGCTAAAACCGGCGATATTTTGAGCATTTGGTCATTTGGATTTAGGATTTATTTAGGATTTCGATATTAGAATTTAGGATTTCCTGCTCGAAAACTTTTTCGAGCAGGGTCTATCTCAATTGATGCAGAACGCCGGTAAAGAAGCGTTAGGGCCACCACATTAGTAATTGGTCATTGGACATTGGTCATCTGGAATTCAATAATAATTCCTGGCTGGATAAAAAAGCATCCCTTTGTCAGTTTTTTTCTCCTCTCCCTGCTGGTTCATGCCATTGTCATTACCCTGACCGGCGGATGGGGGCGGTTGACCGGCGGTGGTGCCCGGGAACTGATCGAGTGTGATTACCGGGAGTTGCCGGAGTCTTTGGCGGAAGAAGATCAGGGCCTGTCCGGGCCGGTTCTCCCCGAACCTGCTCTCGAGGAGTCAGCGGAGCCGGAAGGAGAGAAGACAGAGCCTCCGCTCCCGGAAAAAGCGCCCGCCCGGCCCGCTGCCGCGGTGGTCCTGCTCCCGGACAGCAATCCGGCGGAGACCGGGAACGGGGAGTCCGCCCGCGCCCGGGCGCTGGAAGCCTATGTCGCCTATCTCCAGGATATTATCGATTTCCAGATTGAGTATCCCGAGCGGGCCTCACGGGAAGCTCGGGAAGGGGAGGTGACGGTGGTTTTCATCCTCAATCGGAAAGGAGAGCTCCTGGCCCTGGGTATTCCCCGTGACGGCGCATCGCCCTTTCATCCGTTTAACCGCGAGGCCCTGCGGGCCGTCCAGTGTGCCGCCCGGTATTTCGATTCTTTTCCGGAACCCCTTGACGATGAGGAGATAACCTTCCTCCTTCCCATTATTTTTTCCTTACATTAACCCGATTTATGCCTGCCGGTCGACAGACCGGCAGGCATAAATCGGGTTGGTTTTGAAAGTAAGAATCATTGACATTGTCCTTATTTTCAGCTAAACACTTTCTTGTTAGAATAAAATTTACGGTTTTATTTTTTCGAAGAAAAAATAAAAGGGGGGTGAATTTAGGTGCCTAAAGTTGTGTTGAAAGCGAACGAATCGGTCGATCGGGCCTTGCGGAGACTGAAGAAGAAAATGGACAAGGAAGGGATTATCAAGCAGTTGAAGAAACACCGCCATTACGAGAAACCAAGCGACCGCCGGCGGAGGATCAAGAAAAGAACCAGGCCAGCCGGCATGTAAACGAATGATGAGGCAGACCCGCCCCGGGCGGAAAGTTCACCCGGCGCCGGAAGGGAAGACCAAGCCCGCATTACCCGTGAACCCGACGAATGCCACGGGTAATGCGGGTCTGTTTTATCCGGTTACGGAGAGAGACGCATCGATAAAAAAGAAAAACGTTCAACGTCCAACTTCGAACATCGAACGAAAAAAAGGGGCCACGGTAGAGGCCGCTAATCTTATTCAATCACATTCAAATCGTCTGTTTTATAAAGGGGGTGAGGCGGAGAGAAAAGCGAATAACGAACCGCAGAATATCGAACACCGAATATCGAAGTAAAAGAGCTGAGACAAGGCGAACCTTCAGACTTCGCTAAAGCTACGTCAGACAGGTCGAAGTTCGATGTTCATTATTCGACATTTGGTAACACTTTAGCTCTTTGAAAGTGACGACCATCTATCTCGTTACCACGCTCCGCGTGGTAACGCTTAGTTTATCGTTCCCACGCGGAGCGTGGGAACGAGGGAATGAACGTCGAACATCCAACGTTGAACATTCAACATCGAACGAACAAAGTCCCGTCGTCTGTTAAACAAAGGGGGTGAGGCGCGGGTATTTTTGTGTCTTTTGCGCCTTTTTGCGGCTGATCAAAAAGGGTGAAGCGGGGGAAACAATCAGAGTAATCTGTGTAATCTGTGGACTTAAAAAGGGGCCGAGGTAGGGGGAGTACCAGGGAGAATAATTAGTGGATTGTAAATATGTTCGCCATCTCAACAGTCTGGAATGCCTGGCGGCATAAAGATGCCGCATCCATGGTGGATGAGCTCACGGGCCTCGGTTTCGGGAGCCTGGAGCTGAGCTTCGGCCTGCCGCTGCAAATGGTGGAAGAGATCGGGACGCTGGTCCGGGCCGGCACGATCTCCATCAGCAGTCTCCACAACTACTGCCCCGCCCCGCTCCTGCCGGAGGGGACGAGCTTGTCTCACGACGCGCTGCCGTTGTCGAGTCTTGATGAACGGGAGAGACGATGGGCGGTCCGCCAGACCGTCCGGGCGATCGAGATCGCTTCCTCGCTGAAGGCGCCGGCGGTTGTTCTCCATCTCGGGAAGGTCCCCATCTCGCCGCTCAGCCCGAAACTGATGGCGCTGGCCGAGAACCGGGAGACACAGACCGGACGGTATCAGCGGCTGAAGGCAAAGCTGCAGAAGAAGCGGGAGGCAAGAAAACAGCCCTATCTGGAGCAGGCCGCGACCAGCCTCCGGGAACTGGTCGGCCGGGCGGAGGAACTGGGCGTCCGGCTGGGGATCGAGAACCGCTATTATCCGGAGGAGATCCCCTCGCTGGAGGAGATCGGCCCGCTGATCGAGCGGGCCGGCTCTCCCGCGGTCGGCTATTGGCACGACCTGGGCCACGCGGCGGTGAAGGAGAACATCGGATGGGAGCCCCGGGATGAATACCTGAAGCGATACGGCAAATACCTGATCGGGATCCACATCCACGACGTCATCCTGACCCGGGACCACAAGGCACCCCTCCAGGGGGAACTCGACTATGAAGAACTGGGGGATTTACTGAGGCAGGACGTCTTGAAGGTCCTGGAAGTTCATCCCGCGGCTACCGCGGAGGAGATCCGGAACGGCCTGGGCTGCCTGCGCCGGGTGATCCAGACTCCCCGGAACGGATCGGCCGAATCGCTTCAATAGATTTTTTGCAAAGCAAAAAATTTACTTGTTCGTCTGCGCTCCCGCGTAGAGACCGATCCCGACCGCGATCCCGCAGATAAGGAAGACAAGGGCGACATTGTTGATCGGGGGGTCGTAATCCCGGGGCGGCTCCCCGCCGGCGCCGAAAAGCATCCCGCTGAAATAAATCCCCGCTTTCCCCAGAACATCCAGCCTCTCTTCAGCTTCTTCCCGGCTCAAGCCCAGCGCCGTCAGGCGTCCCGCGGCCGCCCGGGCGATGCTCCCCCGGCAGGAAGAACACCGGGGGGATGCGGCATCCAGAAGCGCCCCGTCGATCCGCCCGGGAAGCAGCGCCAGGAAGAGGCACAGGTAGCCGGTGATGACGGGGAAGGCCGGGGTTTTCATTATGTGCGGCATAGGGACGTCTCGCTGTATTGGATGGGGACTATAACATTACCCCATCCTCCGTTCAAGGCTGATTCTGTCTCAACATGGGTTATTTGTTAAAGATTTTTTTATCAATAGCCCCTGATTACCCGGAATTAAGGATGGTAAGTTTTCCGAGCAAAGTATGCCTATTTCCCCTCGATCCAGACCGGGATCCCGATGGTGTCGTGGCCGCCGCCCCAGGTGACGCCGGTGCTGACCGGCGGCGTGTTCCAATACATGGCCCGCTCGATGATGAGAGGGATCTTGTTCGCGAACGGTTCCGTGGTCTCTTCGACGCGGGCGGAGATGGCGTTAATCTCCCCGAGGACGTTGTTGACATACAGGGTCTGGCGGGTGTTCGGGTCGATCGTCACGTAGGTGTTGATCGGCGGATCATTTTCAAAGTAGAAGGTGATGCGGGCCCGGGCGGTCCGCGCCGGGTCGGGGTTGGCCATCAGGATGTACTCATCGAAGATGTCGGTTGCCCCTTCCGGCAGGTACCAGACCGGGGCCGGTCTCACAGCCCCGATGCTGTCGTGCCCGCCGGCCCAGGGGATTCCCCCCGCCATCCAGTACATCGCCCGCTCGCACATGATGAACACCCCGTTGGTGGACTCCACGACGGCCGAGACGTGAGCCTGATATCCGACGAAGTTCTTCACCTCCATCGTGTACCGGGAGTGGGGCCCCACCGTCTCCGCCTGCTCCAAGATGATCCCGTCCAGATTCATCAGGGTTATCTTGATCTCGGCCTCCCGGTCCGGCGAGGGATTGATGACCAAAATGTACTCGTCGAAGAGATGGGTAGCCCCTTCCGAGAGGTACCAGATGGTCGAGACCTCGGTGGTCCCGAGGGAGGCGTGCCCGTCGATCCACTTGATCGTCTCCGGCGGTTCCCCGGGGAAGGAGTCCCAGTACATGGTGCGGTCGGCGGCGACCGGGACGCAGCCGCTGGGCGGCCACTTGGCCACGATCGCCGGGTTCGGTTGGGGGAGGGACTCCACCATGGTGGCGAGCTGGTCCTGGCTGCCGGCGACCTCGTTGGCGTGGACGGTCCAGTTGCTCTCGGAGCCGATGAAGGTCTGGGCGGTGAAGGTGTCCCCGTACTTGTTCATGAAAGTGACCCGGACGTCGGCCGCGAAGTCCTTGTCCGGGTTGACGACGTGGATGAATTCGTCGAATATATGGGTCGCTCCTTCCGGCAGGTACCACCTGGCGGATATCGTGTTGCTGCCCACGCTGTTGTGGCCTCCCCCCCAGGTGACCCCGCCGGCGTCCCAGTACATCGAGCGGTCAACCATGATTACCCGGTCGGTCAGGTCGTAGACGAGGAGGGAGACGGAGTCGTTCTTCTCTCCCCGGGTCCCCTTGAGCATGTCGTTCAGGTAGAGGGTGTGGCGTGACTCGGGGGAGACGATATCGTTGACCCGGCGGATCGGCCCCAGTTCGTCCAGCGCGGTGATTTCGATGTAAGCGTCATCCGTGGTCGGGTTGGTGATTGAGACGTACTCGTCGAAGTCGAACCCGTTGATCTCGGTCCCGCCCGCCGCCACGTACCAGTAGGCGTACGAAGGGGTGGGGGTGGGGGTGGGGGTGGGGGTGACCGACGGGGACGGCGTTTTGTATCCTTCCGGAGTCGGGGTCGGCTTCGGCGTCGGGGTAATCTTCGGTGTCGGGGTTATCTTCGGCGTCGGTGTTACCGAGGGCGTCGGCGTCGGGGTCCGGGTCTGTACCGGTGTCGGCGTGGAACTGGGGGTGGTCCAGAGAGCGTCCAGGTACTGGGTCGCCGTTTCGTGGTAGGTCCAGGCGCTGAACCAGGTCTGGCCGGGTCCGGTCCCGTAGGTCCACTGGGCCGCGTACCAGCGGTACTCCGGCATCCCGTAGATCTCCCGCCAGGCGCCGGTGGACCAGCCGATGGTGTAATAGGTATCGGGAACGGGGTTATTGCTGATCCAGAGGTAGAGGAAGCTGTGGTGAATCTGGTCCCGGTAATAGAAGTCGATCCGGGTCGGCGTCGGGACCGGCGTCTTGTACCCCGCCGGCGTCGCGGTGGGCATCGGGGTGGGGGTGGCGGTTTTATATCCGACCGGCGTCGGCGTTCTTGTCGGCATCGGGGGAGGCCGCGTCGGCGGAGGAACGATCGGCGTCGGGGTCCCGGTCGGCGTCACCGACGGGGTCGGCGTCACCGTCGGGGTAGGTGTCACCGTCGGCGTCGGGGTCGGGGAGGGGAGGGCGAGCGCTTCGTGGGCGCCGATGTTGAAGGATTCCTGCGGGGATTTCGTGACCGGCGGACCGGGGACCAGCGCTCCTGGACAGGTCGTCTGCGGCCGGGTGACCCCGTCCATGTCGTAGCCGCCGGCATAGCGGTAAGCGCCGGCGCAGATCAGGGGCGAGGTCCAGTGGATGTGATAGTTCCCGGCCGGGGCGTTGGTGAAGAGCGGATCGAGAGAGACATTTCCGTTGATCCCGTCATAGTCGCCGTCCTCGATGTCGCAGTAATAAACCATATCGGTCTGGACGCCGAAGAGGTCGTCCCCGTTGTTCCAGAGAATGTCATTGATCAGGAGAATGCTGTCATCGACACTGTCAATCTCGATGCCCCCCCGTCCGCCGTCACCGGTATTGGCCGCGATGGTGCAGTTGACCACGACCGGGGCGGATGAGTTCATCGCGTAAAGGGCCGCCCCATGGCCGGACGCTCCGGTCGCGGTGTTGTTCCTGATCACGCAGTTGGAGATGAACGGCGAGGAGGCGTAGCAGAAAATTCCCGCCCCCGGGCCGTTGTAGTTCGCGTTCCGGATGGTGAAGCCGTCCACCAGGGCGCTGGAGATGCCGCTGAAAAGGATCCCCCGCCCCCCGGCGGCGTCGATGATCGTATCGCCGGCATACTCTCCGAGCAGCGCCATCCCTTCCTTCATCGAGATGTCCCTCTCAGCGTAGAACCCGGCCCGGACGATGATGGAGAGCGGGCCGGTGTTGTCCGCGATCGCCGCCTTGATCGAGGTGTAGTCCGCCCACCCGTCATCGTCAACGACTACTGTCTGGGGCGACCAGGCCAGGTTGGGATCGGTCCCGAACCCGTATTCGAGGTAATTGTTGATCCGGTCGTTGTCCGGGTCGCCCCCGGCCCCGTTGACCAGGAAGTAGAAGCCGTCGTCGGAGGGATCGATCAAGTGGTCGCTCTCCCATCCGTCCGGTGTGCTGTCCCCGTCGGAGTCGGGGTCGAGCAGGTTGGGGATGCCGTCCCCATCCCAGTCGTAGTTCCAGGTGGTGACGGCGCCGCCCGGGAAGTCGCTGTTGTGCTGAACGTTCCAGTAGCTGACCTCGTCCCCGTCCTCCAGGCCATCCCCGTCGGTGTCGACGGCGGCGGGGTCGGTTTTGTAGTACACCGCTTCCGCGCCGTCGGAGAGAGCGTCCCAGTCGGAATCCGGGTCGAGGATATTGACGATGTGGTCGCCGTTGTCGTCGCTCTCCCAGCGGTGGGGGTTGGCGGGGTTAGCCGGCCAGTCGACGTCGTGGACGGTGTTCCAGTAGGTCACCTCGTCAGAGTCGGTGAGGCCGTCGAAGTCGGTGTCCCGGTTGAGGGGGTCGGTCAGGTAGTAGTATTCCTGATAGTTGGTGAGGCCGTCCGGCTCCTCATCAATATTGGGATTCTGCCCGGTAGCCGCGAAGTACTTCATCTCCCACCAGTCGGGGAGGGTGTTGTAGTCCTGGTCAACATACTCGTCGGCCCCGATATCGTAATAGTAATACCCGTCGATCCCCAGCCCGGTCACCGGCGCGGAGAGGTAGTTCCAGCGGGCGTCGCCCTCGTAGTCGTAAAGCATCGCCTTCCAGCTGGTGCCGGCATTGATATTTGGGTTGGTCTGCCCATAAAAGGTGCTCAGGTGGAAGTAACGGCTGTAAGCGTGATAGAAACCGGGTTCGGCGGAGATGTTGCCGTAAAAGCCGTTATAGTCGCCGTCCTGAATATTAGAGCTGGAGACCATGTTTGCGGTGGCCCCCTGCAGGTCGTCCCCGTTATCCCAGAGGATGCAGTTGGCGATCCGGGGCGATGCTCCGGAGGCGATATAGATGCCGCCGTAGTTGTTGTAGCCGGTGTTCTGGGCGATGGTGCAGTCAATGACGAGCGGGCGGGCGGCGGAACCGGTGATATAGAGAGCCCCGCCCCGCCCCGTCCCGACGGCGGCATTGTTGTGGATCATCAGGTTGCTGAGTGTCGGGGAGGCATTGAAGAGGTAGAAGGCTCCCCCGGACCCGCTGTTGGAAGCGTTCCTGATCTCAAAGCTGTCGATCTTGGCGGTCTGGATGTTGAAGGCGCTGAAAGCCCTTCCGGCCCCCCCGGCGTCGATGACCGGCCGCTGGTAAGGGTCGGCGCCCATCAGGGCGATCCCGTTTCGGGTCAGCTCCAGGTTAGACTCGTAATATATCCCCGCGGTCACCAGGACGATCGCCGGGGCGTTCGTCGTCTCCTTCCAGTCAAGAGCGTCCTCGATGGTGTCCCAGGCGGCGGCCCAGGAGGAACCGTTGCCGCCCGGCGCGGCGGAAGCGTCCACGTATCGGGTTTGAGGGGAGCCGGAATTGAGCGGGTTGGTCCCGAAATAATATTCTTCCAGGTTGTTCAGGCGGTCCCCGTCCGGGTCGCCCACGCCGCCGCTCTGGATGTTGAACTGCCCGTAATCGGCCGGGTTCAGGCTGTAGAAGACCTCCCACCCGTCCGGGCAGCCGTCCCCGTCGGAGTCCTGGTCGAGGAGGTTGACCACGCCGTTGCCGCCGCCGTAGTTGATGTCGGCGGACCAGTTCGACCAGCTGCTGGCGTTCCAGTAATCAACTTCGGAGCCGTCGCCGAAGTTGCCCTGAAAGCCGTCGTCGTCGGTGTCCGGGTCAAGAGGATTGCAGGTGACCGAGGAATATGGGGTGTTGGTGTAAACGTAAACTTCATCCCCGTCTAATAGGCCGTCATTATCAGTATCAGGATCAAGAGGATTGGTGCTCCCCTGATAATAGGTGATTTCCTCGCCGTCGGTGAAATGGTCGAAGTCAGTGTCCGGATTATTCGGATTAGTATAGCGATCGTACTCCTCGATGTTGGTGAAGGGGTTGCCGATGATACCGTCCTGGTCGGGGTCCTGCTGGTAGCCGTATCCCAGGTGTCCGAAGAATTGATATTCCCAGTAGTCGGGGAGGAGGTCGGTGTCGGTGTCAACGTACTCGTCCGCCCCGATGTCGTAGATGGTGGGTCCGGTAACCAGGGGATCCTTCCAGCGCGATTCGCCGTCGTAATCAGTCACGGGGATTATAACGCCGTCGGTTCCGCGATCGATGCAAGGAGAATAGGCGAAGTAATTGGAGATCAGGTGGAAATCGTATATGTATTCCTCGTTACCCATGTAGGCGAGCTTGTAAAACCTGGGATTGGCGCTCAACCCGCTTTGATCGCGGGCGCTGGCTTCCGTCCAGTCGTTGAAAGTGACCCGGTCGCCGTTCCAGTAGCCGACAGAAGCGTTCCCGGTGGAATAGAGGTCATTCCAATCCGAAGCGAATCCGCTCTGACTGGCGGCATCCACGTAAACCGCATGCTCTCCTGTCCCGATACTCCAGGATATATTATTTTTAAGATCATTGTTGGGAGAGTTCAGAAGGCGCAGGCCCGCGGTGGTGTTGTCGTAAATGGTATTGTTGTAAATTTCGCAGCGCTGCGCGGTATTGAGGAGGATGCCGGCGCCCCCGTTGAGGTAATCCATCGTATTCTGGATGCGGTTGTAGTCGCCGGTGACCTCGATCCCGTCGCCGCCGTTGGCATAGCTCTGGCAGCTGTTGACCATGTCATGCTCCCCGGCGATCAGGAGCCCGCTCCCTCCCGCGCCGGTAAAATCGATCCCCTGGACGATGGTGTAATAGCTGTGGATCTCCAGGAGGTGACTGACGAAGCCGTCCCCGGTCATGGTCGGGCGCCCGTTATACCCTTCGATATGGATCGGCAGCTCCTGGGTACCGGAATGGGCGTCCGTCACCGATACGGGACTCCCGGTGACGGTGAAATCGCCCCCGGCGTCCAGATAGATTCTGTCACCCTGCTCGAGAATGGTGCTGGTCAGCACATCCCGGAATTCCTGGGTGTCGGTTACATAGTAGTTGGCGGCGGTCTTGAATGTCCACCAGTTCGGGGAATCGGTGTCTCCGCAGAACTGGCTCTCGTTCGGAAGATCGGCGTCGTCCCGGGCTTTAACCTGCCAGTAATACCAGGTCCTGTTCGAGAGAGTCTGCAGGCTCCATTCCGGATCGGCCAGCCAATCGGACAACCGCAGGCCCGTTGCCGAGTTGAACGTGGAGACGATATCGAGCCGGAAGTAGTATGGCTGGGCATTCAAGCCGGCCAGTGCATCCTGGGCGGTCAGAGCGGAAAGGGTAAGGGCGCCGGGGTGCCCGATCGACCCGTTGTCGGGGGAAGCGCACCCGACGTTGGTCGGGTGGGAATTATCGATCATAAAGCGCCCGCTGGCGCTGACGACTGCCGGGTCAGAGTCGTCCGAGACGCGGACCTGGCAAGTGTCTCCGTCGGGGTAGGCGGTGGTGTTCCAGACCGGGTAGGTGAAATCGCTCCAGGCTAACCCCGTGGCGATGGCGGTGAAGCTGGTACCGTCGGTAGCGTATTCGAGGCTGACGGTGTCCCCTCCCCCCCAGCCGTCCCCGACCGGAAGCCAGGCCAGGTCGTGGGAGCCGCTCCACTTCTCCCCGCCGACCGATCCGCCGTAGGGGGTGACCAGGAAGAGGGTGTCAAGCGAGGAGCGGGACGCCTCCGCGGTCCCCCCGGAGGCCCCCTGGTTGATGCGGTTCCCGTTGGGAGCGGTCTCGAGGAGGTAATCATCGTACGGATTTCCCGTGTTCAGGGAGGGGCTGTCGGCGGCGTCTGCGGCCCAGCTCCCAAAATGGTAGGACCCTTCGGTACTCTGAGGGTGGAAATCATCGTCGGCCCCGTGATCACCCCCGATGATTCCGTCCGGCCCGGCCGGATCGACAAAGAGGGGATCCGCGCTCAGGCTGTGCTGGTCCTGGCGGCTGGCGATCTGCCAGGCGGCGAGCGTTGTCCGGGGGCCTCCCCAGTAGCCGAGGGTGGCGTTACCGTCGGCGAACAGGTTATTGAAGTCGGAGAACTGACTTGCAATGAAGAAGACACCATAATTCCCGGTCCCGGAAGTCCAGACAGTGTTGTTCTTGGCCGCGCCGCCGGGGTCGTTGACATAAATTTCCTGGCCGGAGTTCTGGTAAAGAGTGTTGTTTTCGATCAAAGCGGACTGTCCGCTGAAAGCGGCGCCGTCCCCCAGGTTGCGGTAGACCAGGTTGTTCCGAAAGATGGCGGCCGAGGAGGAGAAGGAAGCCCCGGATTCCTCGTTGGAATAGATCGTGTTGCCGTCGGCCTCCGTCGAATTGGAATCGGAGACCGCCAGGCCTGAGTAATTGAGGAAGATGGCGTTCCCGGTGACGGAGAAACCCGGGCACTTGTTGGCCTGGAGCCCGGCATGGCTGGTCCGATACCCGTAGTTTTTCCCGATCAAATTTCCGGATATGATGGGGCCGGAGCAGTCTTGAAATTGAATCCCGCTAGTGATATTCCCGGTGATAAGATTACCGGAGATGGTTATCGCAGAACCTCCCGTGCCATAGATGCCAACCCCACCGGAAGTTATCGCGCCGGCGCTGCTCTGCCCGTTCCAGGTAATGGCGGAGTCGCGGACGGCGATATGATCCGCCTCCTGCAGACGCAGGCCGTAGTCAAGCGCCGAGGCTATCGCCAGTTCTTCCAGTTCCAGGTATTCGGCCTGATTGAGATAGATCCCGGTATTGACGGCGGCGTTCCCCCGCAGGAGCGAGCGGTTTGGAGAGCCGGTCAGGAAGACCGGGTTCCCCGCGATCCCGGAATCCGGGAGCCCGATCTCGACCGTGGCGGCGAGAGGATAGCTTCCGGTGTCGACGTAAACGGTGTCCCCCGGTTCCAGGTCCACATTGTCGATCAGGGCTTTCAAAGTCGCCTTGGGGCGATTGGGAAGGGTGCCGCCGTAGGAATCGCTCCCGATGGAGGTGGTATAGACATCGTCCTGAGTGCTGGTGTCGTTGACCCAGTAATTGAACCCCGTCCCGCCCGGCGAGCGGGAGGCCTGGTAGGTGTTCCCGTACGCGCCCAGGTTGATCCGCCCCCCCTTAGGGGAGGACTCGAGGGCATAGCGGAAGGCGGGGTCGCCCGCGTCGATGCCGGGCGAGACCGAGATGTCGGCGTCGGTCCAGGCCGCCCACCCCACCCAGCGCCCGTAAGGGCTTTGCAGGTGATAATCATCGGCCCCGGGGGCGAAGAGGGGGTCCAAACTCAGGCTGCCCCCGTCCTGGAGGGAAGCCCCCTGCCAATCGTTCAGGGTGGACAGGTCTCCCCCCCAGTAGCCGGTGTAAGCCGGGGCCGGTCCCAAAATATCGTTGTAATCCGAGGCAAAGTCGTCTTCGCTGGCGGCATCGACGTAGATCCCGTGGGCGTCGGTAGCCGCCGCCCAGAGGATATTGTTGCGCAGATAGCTGTGGGGGGCATTTTGACAGATCACTTCCCCCCGGTTGTTGTTGTGCGAGGTGACGTTGACCACCCGGTTCCCTTCCCCCCCGTCGAGGGAGAATCCCGCCCCGGCGTTCCGGTAGGCGAGGAAGTTCACCAGTTGATTGGCATTCCCGGTGACCAGGACCCCGTCGCCCCCGTTGGCCCAGGACCGGCCCCGGAACACGATGTTATTGTCGCCGCTGACCAGCAAGCCGGCGCCGGTAGCCCTTGTGAAACTGACGTTATCCAGGATGGTGTTGTTCCCTTCCAGGATCAGGCAGTTGGCGATGGCGTTGTTCCCGTCCAGAATGACGCCCGGGCCGCTGCCGGCGATCCGAACGGGATAATAGTTTGAACCTTCATCTCCGGTTGAAATCGTGAGCGGGGAAGTGATGATGTAAGTGCCGGAAGAGACGTACACGGTGTCGCCGGGTTCGAGATCGCGGTTGGCAAGGATCCAGCGCAGGCCGGTGGTCGCGGCCTCGATGCTCGTGGCGTGATGCACCGCGCTGGTAGAGAACGTTCCGTAGCCGGCGGTGTCGGCATTGAAGCCGCAGAAGGTTGATTCGTTGAAGATTTCGTCCCGGGCTTTCACGCGCCAGTAATAAGTCTTGCCGGTGGACAGGCCGGGGCACCACATGTTGAGGGCGATCCAGCCGGAGCTGATTAAATCAGGCGGGGTGAAAGAAGGGTCGTTATCCACCTGGAAGTAATAGGGAAGCGCGTGGAGGCCGACCAGGGCGTCCCGGGCGTCCCGGGCTCTTAAAGGCACGTAATCCGGAAGCCCGGTCTCCCCCTCCTCGGGCAGAAAGCAGGAGACGTTCCCGGGGGGGGTATTGTCGATCGTGAAGGTGCCGCTGCTGGCCTTGAGGCCCGTCGGCTCGCGGATGGAGATCTGGTAGGAATTGCGGTCCCCGCTGGCCGAGAGGGTATTCCACCCCGTGTACTGCTGGGTGGGGTAGGTTTCGGTGGAGATGGTGAAGAAGGAGGTCCCGCCGGTGGTGTATTCGAGGATGAGTGGGTCCCCGGAGACCCAGTCCTCTCCCACCGCGAGCCACCTGATGTTGTGGACGCCGTTCCATTTTTCTCCACCCAGGGGCTCCACCATGGCCAGCGTCTTGCGGTCGGCGAGCGACGCCTGGTCCGTCCCGCCGTAGGCCCCGATGTTGATGCGGCCGCCGCTGGGGCGCGGCTCGCCGGTGTAGTCCGAGCCGATCGGCTGGAAGACCCTCATGCCGGCTCCGGCGGCTTCGTCGATCCCGGAAACGCCCGTCAGGTTGTTCCCGGTCTTGCCGGTATAGGCGATGAAGTCCCCCCGGATTTCGACCGCGGAAGTCTGATCGAGGAAGTTGGCGGCGTCGGTGAGCTCGACGAAGGTCGATGAGGGATCGATCGGAGAGGCGAGGTACGAATCGGCGGTATAGATCTGCCCCAGGTTCAGCCCCGGGCCGGCGTTGGTGTCGGCGGTCCAGTTCCCGTCGTGGTAGCTCCCGAGGGGGGATTGGACATGAAAATCCCCGGATTCCTTGCCGACAAAAACGGGGTTCAGGTTGAGGCTGGCGCCGTCCTGGGAACTGGCCAATTGCCAGGAGGGGAAGGTGGGTCGCTTCCCCATCCAGTAGCCGATGTTGGCCCCGCCGGTGGCGTAGAGGATGTTGTAATTGGAGGTGTAATCCCCGGGGTCGGGGAAGCGCTGGATATAAATGCAATAACTGGCGTCCGTCCCGGACGCCCAGAGAATATTGTTGACGATGGGAATCTGCGCGGAGGAAGAGTTTATGAATAATTCGTTGACGTTGCTGTAGCAGGTGTTGCTGATGATATATGAATTTGAACACCCGTTGAGATAAATCCCGTCCGCCTGATTTCCATGGGAGACGTTATGGGAAACGGTCGATAGGCTGGATTCTCTCAGGTAAAGTCCTTGTCCGCGGTTGGCGGAAAAGACATTTCCCGAGATCGTGGAAGCGGAACACAGATACAGATACATCCCCAGGCTGTTTCCGTCGCTGACATTATCGCGGATCGCCCCCGCCGTTCGATAGAGATAAAGGCCGATCCCGGCGTTGTCCCGGGCTGTGTTGCCGATAATCCGATTCTGACCACTTACATAATAGCAATAAACCCCCATCCCCAGGTTGGAGATGCTGGAGTTATCTAAGAAGCTCAGAGAGTTCACCGAGAAAACATAAAAACCCTCCAGTAGGTTACTGTCGGCCCTGTTCCCGGAGATCAACGGTTCGTCCCCCGCGTTGTAAAGATGGAAACCGCGCCCATAATTGTAAGACGATGAATTATTGCGCAACGATAAACTTTGGCAGTTCAAGGTCAGGTAAAAACCATCGATCCCGCTGCCTCGGGCCTCGCAGTCCGCGATCGCGCAATATTGGGAAGAGGAGAGTAAGAAAGCGTATGAAGCGGCGTTGAAGACCTTGAGGCGGCTCAAGGTCACATAATGTTTAGCATTGAGATATAAGCAGATGGGCACCACGCCTTCAATATCCAGGATGGTGGTGTTGGGCGAACCGGATATGGTCAGGGGATTACCCGCGCTTCCGGATGAGGGAAGGGAGATGGTCCCGGTGACCGTGTAGAGCCCGGTGTCCACGTAGACGGTGTCCCCGGCCGCGACCGTGTGCGCGTTGAAGACCGCTTGTAGGGAAGGCAGGGGATCGTTCGGCGAGGTGCCGGTATGCAGAGGCCAGGGGAGGCCGGTGGTGGCGCAGTAAAAATCCCAGTCGGGGGAGGAGTCGTTGACATAGTAATTATTCCCCGCCGCCGTTCCGGGGGAACGGGAGGCCTGCAACGTGTTGCCGTAGGCCCCGATGTTGATCCTTCCGCCGTTGGGGGCGGATTCGAAAGCATAGATAGACGCGGGGTGGCCCTTGTCCAGGCAGGGGGAGGCCTGGGTGTCGTCGGTCCAGGCGATCCCGTTCCATCTCCCGGCGGTGCTCAGGAGGTGGTAGTCGTCCGTTCCGGGGGCGAATAATGGGTCGGCGGAGATGCTTGTCTGGTCCTGGAAGGACGCGCCGGTCCAGGCCGCGAAGGCGGCGGCGGTGGCGCTGTTCCAATAGCCGATGGCGGCCCCCGCCGTCGCGTAGAGGTCATTGTAATCGGATGACAGGCCGACCTGGCTTTCCTCCTCGACGTACGCCGCCACCCTCCCCGGGCTCCCGGCCCAGAGGATGTTGTTCTCCAGCGTGCAGTACGTCGAACCGACGCGGTGATCGGGTGCAGCGGGAACATAATCTTCCAGGAATACTTCCCGCGTTCCGTTGTTCGTGCAGGTATTATTCTCGATCAATCCGTGATGGGAAGTATAGAGGTGGATCCCGGCCAGGAGATTGTTGTACAGACGCATATTTTTGATCGTCACGTAATCGCCGGTAACCTCGATCCCGTCGCTCTGGTTGCCCCAGCTCGCCCCTCCCCAGAGCGTGTTGTGGTCGCCCGTGATCAGGACCCCGGAACCGGCGGCGTTGGTGAACTGGAAATTCTCTATGCTGTAATAGTCGCCGCTGACCACCAGGCAGTTGGCGGCGGTCCCCCCTCCGTCGAGGATCACCTCGCCGTCGTAACCGACGATCCGCACCGGGGCTTCCGCGGACCCTTCGTCGGCGTCGGTGAAATCGAGCGGAGCGGAGAGGAAATACGATCCGGCGTCCACGAAGACGACGTCCCCGGAAAAGAGGCCGACGTTGTCGAGGATCCAGCGCAACCCGGTGGTGGCGCTCTCGATGTCGAGGGCGTGGTAGATCCCCTGGGTGCGGAATGTCCAGTAGGTTCCCACGGCGTCGGGATCGCCGCAGTAGCGCCGCTCGTTCCTGGGGTCGGCACGGTCGCGGGCATTCACTCTCCAGTAATAGCTGGTGTTGGCATTCAGCGCCGGGTGCCAGGTCGGCAATAGCCGCCACCCGGAATTTTGCAGGTCGGGCGAGTCGAAGGATGGGACGGTGTCGATCTGGAAGTAGTAAGGCGTCGCGTCCAGGCCGGCCGGGGTGTCCGTGGCGACCCGGGCGGTGAGGGTGGTGGAGAGCGATTCTCGGGGGCTGCCGTCGGGGGGGAGCCGGCAGCCGACGTTGACGGGAGGGGTGTTGTCGACGATGATGAAGCCGCTGATGTCTTTGGCGTAGTAGGCCGGCCCCCCCTGGGCGGAGATCCTGACACGGTAGTCGGGATGGTCGTGGGGGGTGGACAGGGTGTTCCAGACCGCATAGGGGCTGGCGATATACGGAATCCCGGAGGTGATCTCGAAGAAGGAGGTCCCGTTGGTGGTGTACTCGATGTCCAGTTGGTCGGCGATTGACCAACCGGCGCCGTAGACCGACCAGGAGATGTCGTGGCCCCGGCTCCACTTCTCCATCCCCAGGGGCGAACCCTGGGGCGAGTCGAGGGAAATGGTTTTGGTTTCGGTCGGCTGCGACCAGGAAGCTTCCGCCGTATTCCCGAACGCTCCCTGGTTGATCCTACCCCCGTTCGGGGAGGGCTCATTGGAATAATCGTCGGAGGCCATCCCCTTGTTTATTCCCGGGCTGTTGACGCCGTCGTTGGTCCAGACCCCGTTTTCGTATCTCCCCTCCCGGCTTTTCAAGTGGAAATCGCTCGCGCCGGGCTCGGCGAATTGAGGATTGGCGAAAGCGCTGTGGCCGTCCTGGCGGCTGGCCGATTGCCAGAGGGGAAGGGTGGAACGCCCCCCGCTCCAGTATCCGATGCGGGCGTTCCCGGTAGTATAGAAGAGGTTATAATCGGAGAGATAACCTCCGGTCGCCGGGTTGGAGAGCGCGAAATACAGAGCGCTGTTCCCCGTGCCGTTTGCCCAGAACACATTGTTTCGCAGGGTAGCTCGAGTTGAATCAGAGGGCAGGTAAACGCCCGCGATTCCCGTGTTCGCGAAAGTATTGTTTCTGATCAGGCAATCCGGGGAACTAACGAAATAAAGCCCAAGAGAGGTAGTCCCCTGGACGATATTGTTCGAAACCACCGATTCGCGGGAACGGGAGAAATAAGCGCCATAAGATCCGGATAAGGTATTTCCCGAAACAACGGGGGCCGTGACGTCCTGGAGAAAAACCCCGTAGTAGTTGCCATAGCAGCGGTTATTCAGCACGTCGGAGGGGCTCGCGTAGAGGAAAATACCCGCGGAAAATTCGGAAATCATATCCCCGTTGGAGTAACAGAGGTTCCCGGAAAGAATATTGATGTCGGAGCATTTGTTAAGATAAATTCCGTGCTTCGTGTTGGAGTGGCACTCGTTGTTGTCAAGAATGCCGTTGCTGCATTGATAAAGGTAGATGCCGTATTCGGCGTTGCTGAAGCTGGAGTTGGACTCGACACGGGGCGCGGAATAAGCTTTATAGAGATAGATCCCCGATTCCTTATTTAGCAGGAAAGCGCTGTTCCGGATCAGGATCCCGTCGGAGGTTGAAAGCGCCAGGCCGTTTGCTCCCGAGGCGGTGACGGCAACCCCGCAAACTCCGAAGTAATGGGAATTTGCAGCGGAGATTCCATCGCCGGTGGCATTGATGAACTGGAGCTCGCTTAACTGGACATGGGGGGCGTTAATAACCCGGACGATGGAAGAAGCGGTATTTTGTCCGTCTGCGACGGTTCCTTCCGGAGAGCCGACCAGGGAGACCCTGTTGCCGGCGCTTCCGGCCGCGGTTACGTTGATGGGGGCGGTAACCTGGTAAAAGCCGGTGTCGATAAAAATGTTGTCTCCGGGACCGATGGCGTGATGATCGAAAACGGCCTGCGCGGAATCCAGGGGACTGTCCGGCGCGGCCCCGTCGTGGATCGGCCAGGGCATCCCGATCGTCGAGCAATAATAATCGAAGGAATCATCCGCGTCGTTGACGTAGAAATTGCCGCCGGTTTTTCCCGGAGAGCGCGAGGCCTCCCGGGTGTTCCCGTAGGCCCCCAGGTTCGTCCGGCCGCCGTTGGGAGCGGTTTCGTAGGAGTACGGAAGAATCGGATCGCCGGCGTCGATCCCCAAAGACGTGTTCCCGTCGTTGGTCCATCCGATCCCCGGCTTGTAGGATCCGGCGACGCTCTGGAGGCGGTAGTTTCCCCCTCCGACGAAGAGGGGATTGTCGTTTAGACTGTGCCCGTCCTGGAGACTGGAGTTGGTCCAGTCGCTGAAGGCGGCTCGGGTGGCGGAATTCCAATAACCGAGGGAAGCGGACCCGGTGGCGTAGAGGTCGTTGTAATCGGAGCCGAAGCCGGTCTGGCTTTCGGGTTCCACGAAGAGGGCGGTCCGGCCCAACCCAATCCCCCAGAGAATGTTGTTGGCGATGGTGGCGGCGATCGATCCGTTCGGCGGATTGTCCTCCAGGAAGACCTCCCGCGTCCCGTTCCCGGAGCAGGTATTGTTATAAAGCGAGGAATCGTGGGAGGCGGCGAGATGGATGCCGGCGAGGGTGTTCCCGTAAGCGAGCATGTTCCGGACCGTGCAATAGGAGCCCTGGATTTCGATGCCGTCCCCGCCGTTGTTAAAGCTCCGTCCGCCTTGAAGGGAGACATGGTCCGCTCCGAGTTCGACCAGAAACCCGCTGTTGACGGCGCCGGTGCAGGAGAAGTTCTCCACCTGGTAATAATCTCCGGATATCCGCAGGCAGTAGGCGGCGGTCCCGTTCCCGTTCAACAGGACTTCTCCGTTGTAGCCGGTGATCCTCACCGGGAAGGTGGAGGAGCCCTCGTCACCGGCGGAAAGCACCAGAGGTTCGGAAAGGGCGTAGGTCCCCGGGGTCACGTAGACGATGTCCCCCTGGACGAGGTCGTAATTCTGGAGGATCCAGCGGAGGCCGTCGGTGACGCTTTCCGAGTCTTTTCCCTCCACGGTTTGGGCGAAGTAGACCCCCTGGGTCCGGAAAGAGAAATACGAATCGGGGATCGTGGTCTGGGCCTGGAAAGCGGTTTCGTTCGGAGGGGTCGCGTCATCCCGGCCAGTGACCTGCCAATAATACGTCGTGTTCGAAAGAAGACTTATGGTCCAGATGTTGTTCGGGATCCACCCGGAAGTGAACAAGGCGGGGGAATCGAAGTCCGGCGTGGTGTCAAGGCGAAAATAATAAGGTGTCGCGTTAAGACCGGATAGGGCATCGCTGTAAGTGTTGGCGATCAGGCTGGTCAGGCGGTGCTGCCCGACCATACCGTCAGCCGGACTGAAGCATCCCACGTTCCGGGGAGGGGTATTGTCGGTGATCAGGATCCCGGTGCGGGCATCGGTGGCGCAGGGGGAGGAACCCGCCGAATGGGCTATCTGTACACGGGTGGTGGGACTGTCGGAAAAAGAAGCGGTATTCCAATCGGTGAAGGGACTGGCATCATAATCCGCCCCGCTGGTGATGGTTGACCAGGTTACTGAATCCGTGGACAGGGAAATGGTAATTTTATCCGAGCTGTCCCATCCCGTCCCGTAAGTCCGCCAGGAGATGTCATGCGTCCCGCTCCACTTTTCATAGCCGAGCGGGCCTCCCAGCGGCGAATCGATGCCGATGCTCCGGAGGCTGGACCTGGAGGCCTGGGAGGTGTTGGCGAAGAGACCGAGGTTGACCCTCGAGCCGTTGGGATCGGGCTCGAGGCTGTAATCGGCGCCGGCCGGCTGGACCGCCAGTGACCCGGTGGCGTGGGCGAAATCCACTCCCCCGCAGCCGATAAGCGAATTCCCGGATATGCCCGTATAGGCGATGAAATCCCCCTCGATTTCGATCCAATCCCCTTCCGCGGTGAAGCCGGAACTGCTGGCCAGGGGGATGGTTGGCGCACCCGCCGGGATACTGGAGGCCAGGGGGGAAGAGATATCGATAGTCCGTCCGCCGTTGAGGCCGGGACTGGAATCGCTGTCAACGACCCATTCGCCCGCCCGGTAGCGCCCCTCCGTGCTTTGCAGATGATAATCCAGCCCGTCGGGATCGGCGAACATGGGGTCGCCGCTGATGCTGTGGCCGTCCTGCCCGCTGTTGAGGACCCAGGCGCGAAAATCGACCTGGTATTTCCCCTTCCAATATCCGGCCTTAGCTCCTTCTCTGAGATAAAGAAGGTTAAAGTCGGATCGGTATGATCTCGTTTCCGGACTAGGATCGGAGAAATAGAGGGCAAAACCAGAGGTGCCCCTCGGGACTATTATATTGCCTTGTATCCGCAAATGATTGGATAGGGGTGTTACATTTATGCCGGTGTCGCCATAGATGGTGTTCCGGGAAACCAGCAGGTCGCTCGTGTTGAATAGCACGGCGGCCGTTACGTTCCCCGCGAAGAGACAGTGATCGATAACGTTGGTGCTCCCCGAGTCGAGAAATATCCCTTGCTGGTTGCCCAGCACCGTGTTCGATCGCATAGCCAGATTCCGGCAACTGGCTCCATATAATCCGGTATAGTTATCGGCGAGGGTGTTATTTTCGATTATATGATTAATGCCGGAAAGATTGAGGCCGGCCTGTTGATTCCCTCGGAACGAATTCCCGAACAGGGTGAGGTTGGTCGTGGAGCTGGCATAAAGACCATGGCGGGGCGCGGATTGGAGTGTGAAGTAGGAGATTTCGATAAAACCGTTTCGATATAGCGAGAGAATGTCATAAGCCGGCAAACGTATCCCGGAATAGACGCTTCCATTGGGAGAACCGGCGAAGGTCAATTTCCCGGAGGTCGTCCCCGTGTCGGACGAATCGATGTAGAGACGGTGGGGAAGGTCCCAGCTTCCCGTGTCAACATGGACCACGTCCCCGGCTCTCAGGACATATCCGTCAATGATGGACTGGAGGTTCCATTTCGGTGTCGCCGGAGTTAAGCCGTTGTTGGCGTTGTTACCCACCGCGCTGCAATAAACGTCGTTGGATGTATCGGTGTCGTTGACAAAGTAAGATGTTCCGGTCACCGCGTTGCTGATCGTAAAATCATACCCGCTCTCGTCAGAGACGGTCGAATCCGCCGTCCAGGATATTTTGACCCGGTAGTTGGCTCCGTTGTTGGTTGCCCCGGTGTAAAAACGGAACTCTTCCAGGTCATAGGGGAGGTTGGTCGCGAGCTGGGTGTCGTAAGTGGAGCCGCTGTCCGCTGACAGCTCGATTTTGACCGTATCGGTCAATATCCAGCCGGTTGTGGAAGTAGTCCAGGCAATATCGTTCGCCCCGCTCCAGACCAGCCCGTTGGTGTTGGGTGAGATCAGGGTGATGGTCTGTCCGAAACCATCTGTGCCCCGGAAACAGACCATGATGAGAATCAGGGCACAGCCGGCGGAAAAGGTTAGATGAGCTTTTTTCATTTATTTTTTCTTCGAAAAAATAAGAATGGTATATTTGGAATTTTCCGATATTTATCGGGATGCGCCTCTGGAGCACAAAAAATGTCGTAGCGGCAGCCTTCAGGCTGCCAGATAGTGGCGACCTGAAGAGGCTGTCCGGTAATTCGGATTTTAGGCATTTTGGATGTCATTGCGAGGAGCGCAGCGACGAAGCAATCCCATTATTTTAGATAAGAGGCGGTTATGAATGAAAAAATAGTTTGCTTCGCCCCTTCCGGGGCTCGCAATGACATTTCAGGGTTTACCGGACAGCCTCTGAAGGTCGCCGCTACGAAGTTAGCGCGAAGCGCTAAGCTCCTTTTTGTACAAAAACCCCGTTTATAATATATGGTATAAATAGAGAATAGTCAATATGCCGCTCGTAAATTCATTAGAGTTCGCTCTCCCGGCGCAATTTCGTGAACGCCATTACTTTGTTGCAGTTCCGCAACGGCAAGTTAATTCCCCGTTGACCCCCTTTCTCTCTTGTATTAGACTTAACTCTTTGAAATTAGGTTCACAACTCTAATTTTCTCGGAGAGAAAATTATAATGGGAACCACCGCCGAATATCGCCGCCTTTTCGACAGGATAACATTAACCGGATTCATTATCCTGGTCACGATAGTCATCGGCGTTCTCTGCTGGGGGATCTACTACTCCCGGCACTATGAAGGGATTTTAACCATTGACGCGATGAACCAGGCGCAGGTCGCCCGCCATCTCTTCCGGGGGGAAGGACTGACCACCAGTTTTCTCAAGCCGGTCTCTATCCTGCTCGGGAATTACTCGGTACCTACCCCCGATTGCTATATCTCGCCTTTACCGGTTCTGATCCTCTCCCGATTCCTTAAGGTCATCGGGCTGAACGACTTTGCCGTTCTCGGCTATTCAGTTTTCTGGGCTTTCTTTGCCGGGATTCTGCTGCTGCTGTTATCGCGGATGCTTTTCCATCACCTGATCATTGCTTTGCTGGTTTTCCTGAACTACATGTTCAATATCGGCGTCCTGGAAAGTTCTTTCTCCGGGCTTTCGATGACGGTTATTTCCTGTATCTTGTTGATCGTGATATGGTTGTATTATGTCCGGAACCGTTCATCCGTGGTCTGGACAATGATTTTCGGCATTCTGGCCGGGATACTATATTTAAGTGAGTTTGATTTTTTATTTCTGGCAGTCCCTCTGGGGGTTTTAACTGTCATTGACTCGAAAGGAAATAGATGGCCGCACGCTCTCGTTTTTCTCTTCGCTTTTGTTTTGGTCGCTCTGCCCTGGATGATCAGGAATGCCGTGGTCACCGGCAATCCGTTCTTCTCCCTCAGATGGCTTGATTTCAAGGCGTTCAGCCTGCCCTTCCCCGGGAATAAAATCACCCGGGATTTTGCCGTTTCCTCGTTTGCCTCAACTTTGCCGATGACAATCTTATGGAATAAGTTCCTGATGTTCAATCGCCTGATGTATTCCTTGTGGCTTTCTCTCTCGCTCTCTCTCCTGCTCCCGCTGTTCCTCGCGGGAGGTTTACTCCGGTTTCAGGATGCCCGCTGGGGAAGAGCGATGCGGCTGGCAATAATCCTTTTTTTCTCGCAGCTGGCTTTAATAGCGGCCGGGAACGGTGATTTCGCGCGTCTCTTATCGTTTATGCCGCTGATAGTGGTGGGAGGGATGGCCGGCTTTATACAATTGCTCGCCGATCTCAAGCTGAAAACAGAGAAGCGATACTGGCTGATGATTTCTATCTTGTGCTGTGTAAATTTTTTCCCCGGGCTGATCAGTTTGGTGTACGGACTTCCTGAACAGAGGTATATATCAGCAGCCTTTTCAAAAGATGAGGCGGCGCTATTGAAAGAAGCCGGGACCATGGATAAGATACGGAGGATGATGAAGGATGATGAGGTTGTTGTTTCCGACATCCCCTGGGCGGTAGCCTGGTATGCCGGCCGGAAAGCGGTCTGGATCCCCTGGGAAATTGAGCAGATGAAGGCCATTAAACAGGAAGTTAAGAATTTACGGTTTCTTCATCTTTCCCCGATGATATTCAGGTATCCTGGGGTTGAAAATGCCGGCCCCTGGCGGGAGATCTACAGAAGCGGGATGGTTCCGGAGTGGCTGGAAGTCGATCGGGGAATCCTCCTCCCCGGCGATCACCTCTTCATGGGGGACATTATCTTTGAACGGCTTGACCTGGAATAATCCCCCTACGACGCCCCCTTTTTAAACAGACGATCGAATGTGATTGAATGGGGTTTTGGCCCGTGCCCGGGGCATGTAAAGACGGTAAGCAGTAAAAGTGACATCCCGGTGCTGGGCCAACCGTTTACTGATCACTGTTTACTGATTACTTGTTTTTCGGTTCGACGTTCGATGTTCATTTGTTATTTCTCCCCGCCTTGGCCGCTTATAATGATCCAGCCAAGACCCCCGTGACTTTATGCCACGGGTGAATTAGTTTATCCGCTGCAGAAGCTCGCTCCTCCCAACTTCAAACCGTGCGAGGGCCGGGAGGGGGGATCGCCGATGTAGCCGGCGAACTTGCGCTCCGGTGAGATTCCTTCGACTTTGCTCAGGATCTTCGAAAACTCACCGGGGGCGTACTCGAATATCAGGCATAAATGGTATACGTTTTACCTGTTACCCTCAACTGTCAACCATCTGACGATCCTGCAAGGCGCCGCCGACCCCGCAGTGGAAATTATTTCAATTCAGATAAAGCTGGCAACAAAACCATAAAAGTGTTATCTATTGAACCTGAAATGTTAACCATGTTCAGATCTCTCAAGAATGCTTCTGCGCTATGTGGGAGGGCTTTTTAAGCCCGAGTGCTATCTTTTTCAGTCAACTGTCAACCGACCTTATGAGGCGATTAAAATGTTTGATCGAATATCTATTAATCCGGATATTTGCCATGGGAAACCATGTATCAAGGGAACTCGCATAATGATTTTAATAATCCTTGGATTATTGGAAGAAGGTTTTTCTTTCGAGCAAATAATCGATGAGTACCCCGAGTTAGAGAAGGCGGATATCGCCGAAGCTATACATTATGCTAAAGCCATTATAGAAAATGAGCAGATAGAACTTGTCACACTCGCGTAGAAAATGAAACTTGCATCAGATCACGATCATTTATTTGAGTAACATGAAGGCAATCCACTATTAAAGTTTCGGGGCGGATCAGACGATTGTCTAAGATCCGGCAAGCTTTTTGACGAGGAGGTGATTGAATGGGGTTTTGGCCCGTGTCCGGGGCATGTAAAGACGGTGAGCAGTAAAAGTGACATCCCGGTGCCGGGCCAACCGTTTACTGATCACTGCTTACTGATTACTTGTTTTTCGTTCGACGTTGGAGGTTGGATGTTCGATGTTGGACGTTCGATGTTGGACGTTCGATGTTCGATAGTTCATTTGTTATTTCTCCCCGCCTCGGCCGCTTATAATGATCCAGTCAAGACCCCCGTGGCTTTATGCCACGGGGAGAATTAGTTTATCCGCTGCAGAAGCTCGCTCCTCCCAACTTCAAACCGTGCGAGGGCCGGGAGGGGGGATTGCCGATGTAGCCGGTGAACTTGTGCTCTGGTGAGATTCCTTCGACTTTGCTCAGGATCTTAGAAAACTCACCGGGGGCGTACTCGAATATCAGACATACTAAGGAGAGCATAATCGAAATAGTCATTGCGAGCGAAGCGAAGCAATCTCTTGTTCGCCAACTAATTGAGATTGCGGAGCCTGTCCCGAACTCTAGTGAGGGATCTCGTTCCTCGCAATGACATGTAACCTATCTTATGCTCTCCTTAGTAATTGGCATACGTTTAAACTATTGCCGTCAACTGTAAACCATTTATCGACCCAGCCAGTTGAATTTATTGCTTGCTTGCCATCCGGCTATTTAGTATAAAGATGCCTCACGTTAAAATTATAACCGGGATTTCCCCCCGGGGAAATTACATGACGCGGATCGCCGCCATCATTTGCACAGTACTTTTATCTTCGGCTGCCTTTGTCCCGGGCTTTGCTTTCGGAGCAACGGATACCGGCAAATTGATAGCCGAAGGGAAAACCCTCCTTGAGCTTGGACAGTATGAAGAAGCTCAGGCTACCTTCCGGAGAATTCTCGCCGAAGATCCCGAGAATGTTGAAGCGCTGTTATACCTCCAGGAAACCGGTGTCAGCGAGCCGCCTCCCGCGACCGGCGAGCAGCCGGCCGTCAACGGTCAGCCGTCAACCATCCCGGGTCAACCTCCGGAAGAATCTGTTCAGCAGCTGGAAGAAGTGGGAGTTGATCCGGGTGTCAATCCCACCGAGCCTGACGACGGTTCAGCGCTGGAACTGGAAAGCGAACCCGAACCCTTCCGGGGTCACGAGGACATGGTGGTCCCCGTGCCTTTTGAAGAGCAGGTCAGCACTGAATCCCAGGAAGAGCAGGTTGAGCGGCCGGAGCCGGCTGTCCCCGACTCCCCGCGCCGGCGCTTGCAGTATTATTACCGGAAAGGCCTGGAGGAGTATGAGGCTAAAAATTACCCGGAAGCCATCCACTCCTTTGAAAAAGTTCAGGAACTGGAGACCGGCTACCGCCGGGCCGATTACTACCGCCGGGAATCTTGGAACAGGCTGGCCGATCAGCAATGGGAAGGAAAAGGAGAAGAGCGGGCTGAAGAACAGCCGAAGGGGAAGGAGAGTTATGACGCCTATGCCCGGGGCAAGGAATACATGAGATACGGCAGGTACGAGGCCGCGATCCAGGAGTTCCAGACAGTCCTCGACCGCGAACCGGACCACCAGGGGGCCCGGGCATTACAGGAAGAAGCGCGTTTGAAACTGGAAAAGACCGCCTTCGAGGATGAAGTCGCCGCCGCGGAACAGCT
>JAZDIV010000081.1:0-23607 GCA_043804695.1 PVC group bacterium
ATCGTCGTCACAAGCGGGTGGGACATCTCTATCAGGGGAGATACAAGGCGTTTCTGATCGACGCCGATAATTATCTCCTGGCGGTATCACGGTATATCCATCTCAACCCGGTTCGGATTAAAGCCTATTCAAAGAAGTCGGATCGGAAAATTAAGGATGCCCTTTTGAAATATAAGTGGAGCAGCCTGGCGGGTTATCTCTCAACGAAGAATAAAACGGAGTTTATTGATTATCGAATAATTCTGGATTACATGGGGGGAAATAATCGCACGGGGAGGGAGGCATACCGCAGATTTGTTACCCGGGAGATTGGCAGGGAAGAGGAGAGTCCGTTAGCAGTGGGAAAGGGGCATGGGATTGTGGGAGATGAGAAGTTCATTGAATGGGTGAAGGAGAGATTTATAAGGAAGGCGGGGACGACGAGAGAACAGCCGGCGAGCAAAGAATTACAAAAAGTATGTAAGCCTGAGGAGTTGATTGAACATTTCGCGCGGTTAAGTGGAATCTCCCGGGAGGAGATTTGCCGGAGAGGGAAGAGATCGGTCGAACGGGCAATGCTGATGGAATTGTTGTATCGGCTTTGTTCGATCGCGCAACCGGAGATCGGAAGATTGGTGGGAGGAATCGACTATAGCGCGGTCAGCCAGGCCCGGAAGAGATTTCAGAAGCGGATGAGGGATAATCCGGAAGCGAGAAGAAAATTCGAAAAACTAAATGATCAGTTGATCAAATTGTCAAGAGGAAAGATTTGACCCCAACGGACCCCCCAACGGACCCCAACGGACCCGCGCAGATCACGGGCTGACGGTAGGAGATCCTGTGCTGTCCTCAGCCGTGGGCCACGAGCGTACGCAGAGCCCTGTTCACGGACTCAGAGTCCGGGAAGCGAGCCTTCAGGTCTGGGTCAAGCATCACTGCACCATCCTCGATGGTGAAATGGCGCTCCTCCACCGAGCCGTCTGTCTTTGTCATCCGGACCGTGTGACCTGCCCTGTAGGCACGGTAGTGCTTGCCTCTGACTCCCCCAGAAAAGTCGTACTCCTCTCTCATTTCCATCGTGTTGTCATCTGATTTGCTCATCTCTGTAACACTCCTGTTCCGCTGGCGTTGCCTTGCGGCAGCCGATTATGCGTATATGATCGTGTCTCTCAGTATACCATACCACAACAAATCTCCCTTTTGACGAGAATCCGATGTCAATCCATCTGTCTTCGCGCCCCGAATGGTCTGGATCGGGGATCGTTACCGCGAACGGGTCATTGAAGACAGTCTTGCCTTCATAGAAGGTGATCCCATGCTTCGCCTCATTGCGGCGGGCCTTGTCTTCGTCCCATTCAAATATTAGATCCATCACCATCTCTTTCAATGTGAATAGTGTTTTATCCCATCGTGCGGGTCATGATGGATAAGACACGGTTTTACTCTTCGTCTTTCAGGAAATCGAAAGATGGGGAAGAAGCGGCCATTGCGAGAATATACGTGGTATCCTCATCGATCGGAGGAGGATTAACAATAATCCTTTTAAAATGATATTCCGATATTTGAGGTGAGGTGTAACTATCCGCTTTCTTTTGAAAACGGATAAGTCGTACCGTATCCATTGTTCCGGCTATAGTCATGTTTTCTTACCCCCTATCAGGCGCACCATAAATCTCTTATGAAATAACATTGCACCGTCACAAAGAAATTCGAATGAATAATTACCCGGTTCCGGGAAGACCAGGTTGCGAAAACAAAAATCCAATTCAATTACGTCATTAGGATTATTAAAATCTACTGGGCCATTAGTTTTTGCGATAGTTTTTCCGGTCGATTCGTTTATGTAGTGGTTGACTCTGGTTGTCCGGTAATTCCCAGCACCTTCGCGGCTGTCTGGAGCTTGCGATCCCTGGTCCAGAGCGCTACGCGGCTTAACAGTGCCGAAGAGAGGAGATGCACGTCGATCCAGCCGATGCCGCTGCCTTGCAGGCTATGGATCTCGACCAGATGCAGAGCCTCCGAGTGGGACGCTGCCTTCACGGGCGGCAGCGATGAGAGAAGCGTCATAATCTCTGTCCGGTTGGCGAGGTTCCCGCACGCCAACTCGCCAATAACAAACGGGTGAGTGGTTACCTCCCCGGCGCCCAGCAAATCGACGAGAAGGGGAATCCCCCGCCGCAGATGATCGACCCAGACCGACGTATCCACCAGGATCATGGCGGCCCTCCTACGGTCGGCGGCGCGGGATCGGTCTGAGGTTTTGCTCAGTTCCGCCCAGACGGGCCAGACGCTTTGCGCTCTCCAGCGAGACAAGGGCTTCCAGACCCATGCGCACCAGAGATGTCTTCTCCTTTACCCCGGTGAGGTTGGCAGCCCGCCTCAAAATCCGATCGTCTATATTGAGAGTTGTTCTCATACATACGAATATGCCTTACCCATACATCATTGGCAAGTGCTTTTTTCTGACATAACGATTTAGGGAGTACTTGAGCAAGAAGCCAAGACATTCCAGTTTAATAAGGTCCGGGGCGGTCTTCCCACCCGCCGGCGACGGGGGCTATCTGATCCAGCCTTTTTTTCCAGAAGAGGTAGAAAGCCACCAGCATGGCCATGAGAAGCAGGAGGGAGACCTCGTAAATCGAGGCGCGCCACGGATTGCCGGTCAGGTTCATGCCCAGCAGCCCCCCGGCGATGGAGGGGATCAGCCCCAGGCAGGTGATCACCGCCAGCATCCTCATCACCCGGTTCATGTTGAGAGAGACGGTGTTGATGGAGAGATCGATCAGGGAAACGATCCTTTCCCTGGTGTTGTCGGAGATCTCGTACAGGTAGGCGGATTCATCGGAAAGTTTCTTGAACAGGACGAGCTGTTCGCTCCCGGCGCAGTCCAGGGCGACCGCGCGTTCCCGGAGCTCGACCAGCACCTGGCAGGAGTGGCGAAGGATGTTGTTGATGTCGGTGATCATCCGCTTCAGGGAAAAAGTTTCATCGAGGAAAGACTGCTTCAGTTTCCCCGCCGGTTCTTCTTCGAGCATGATGGTCTCCTGCTCGATCGCGTCCAGGATGTCTTCGTAATCCCGGTTCTTCAAGGCAAGGATCGAGACCAGGACCTTCAGGCTGAAGCCTTCGCCTTCCGGCTGCAGCCTGGTTTCAGTCAGCCGCGGCAGCAGGTCGCTGTCCCCGGCGGAAAGGGTCACGATCAGTTTCCCGGAGCAGATGATCAGGAAGTTGCCTCTCCGGATGACGAGGTCCCTCACGCCCCCTCCGGCCGTGACCAAGCGCGAGTCCTTGACCAGGATGCTGGTGAAACGGGGGTAGTAGTCGATCTGGGGAAAGGTCTCCTTGAGCACCTTGCTCTGGAGCTCGAACCCGGGGATCTGGAGAGCGGAGCAGATCGCGTCCAGGTCGAGCGCGGACACTTCCTGAAGGTCGATCCAGGACGGCGCCGTCCTTTGGGCCAGAGAGGCCAGATCCTCGCGCCGGGAGGGGACCGCTTTCAGGCTCTCGTCGATCAGGGTGACCCGCAGGCGCGACTGCGGCGGCGCCGGGGGAGCCCGCCGCCGCGCCGGGGCGGCCCGTCCCACGGTCCTGCCGGCGACAGCGAAGAGACGGCTCAGCCGGATCAGCCGGAGGAGCGGGGCGAACCTCCCTCCGCCGGGGATGTCGGGGACGAAGTCGAGCAGGGCGAGAATGACGATGACGAGGTCGAGGAGGTGCCAGGGGTTCAGGAAAAACCGGCGCCGGTCATCGGCCGCCCACAGCTTGAGGACGTATTCGGCGACGAACATCGCAATGACGAAGTAATTAACGGCGAGGAAGACGGTGATGGTGAAGGAGGAGAAGGTGAAGATCAGGGGCAAGAGGGTGGCGGGGATGAGAAGAAGGGCGAGCAGCACCATCAGGTCGTCGCTGAAAACCGCATAGATCTTTTTCCGCAGCCTGCTGCGGAGGCTCTCCCCCCGGCCGACGCGATCGGATTCCATACCTGCTCCAGCGGTAAAGAGTGAATGAAAGGTGAAAGGCCCACCCGATGTTTGCCGGAAAGTATAGCAGAAAATCATTTGCCGTCAATATGCCCGGGAAACAAAGCATCCCCCGGGGCGGGCTCCCATAAAGAACTTGAAATCCGCTCCCGTGATGGGGCATAATCGGGACCTTTATGAAGGCAGGCAGCGAACAGAACAGGGCCGGCATCCTGGTCGTCGAGGACGATCCGGAGACTCGCTCGATGCTGGTCACGGCGGCGAGGTCTTACGGGTACGACGTCGCCGAGGCCGGCGACGGGGAATCGGCCCGGGCCCTTCTGGAGAAGAGGAAATACGACCTGGTGATCACCGACCTGGTGATGCCCGGCGTCAGGGGCACGGAACTGATCTCTTTCATCCGGAAGACCGCCCCGGGGAGCGCGGTGGTGGTGATGACCGCCCACGCCTCGGTCAAGATCGCCCGGGAGTGCGTGAAAGAGGGCGCCGCCGCTTTTATCGTGAAGCCGTTCACGATGGAGCAGATGCACTACGTGGCGGAGACCGCCCTGATGGGGAAGAAGCTGATGGAGGAGAAGGAGACCAGCTACGAAGACCTGATCCTGGAGAACAGCTTCTTCGACCTGGTCGGCGAGAGCGTGGAGATGAAGAAGATCTACCACACGATCCTCACCCTGGCCGGAACCGACAGCCCGGTGGTCATCTGCGGGGAAACCGGGACCGGGAAGGAACTGGTGGCCCGGGCCATTCACCTGAACAGCGACCGACGGGAGAGGGAGATGCTGGTGGTTGATTGCGCGACCCTCTCCGAACCTCTTCTCCAGAGCGAACTCTTCGGGCATGTGAAGGGGGCGTTCACCGGAGCGTACAAGGACAGGGAGGGGCTGCTGAAGGCGGGGGATCAAAGCACCATTTTTCTCGACGAGATCAGCGAGATCAGCCCCCAGTCCCAGGCCAGCCTGCTCCGGTTTCTCCAGGGCGGGGAGTTCCGGCCGGTGGGGGGAACCGGCACGCAGAGATCAAACGCCCGGATCCTGGCCGCCACCAACGTGAATCTGGAAGACCGGATGGCCGCCGGCGTCTTCCGCGAGGACCTCTATCACCGCCTGAACGTGCTGACCGTCGTTCTCCCCCCGCTCCGGGAGCGGCGGGAGGACATACCCCTGCTCAGCTATTATTTCCTCAGGAACTTCGCCCGGCAGCAGGGAAAGCCCGTAAAAAACATCTCGTCCGCCGCGATGAGCCTCCTGATGGCCGGGCAATGGCCGGGCAATGTCCGGGAACTGGAGAACACGATCGAGCGGGCGGTCACTTTCTGCCCGGCCGACAGCATCCTCCCCTGCCATCTCTACCCGGGGTCGCCGCCGGCCGGCAACGGGGAGGAGCCCTCCCCGGTCCTGAACCTGAACGACGCGCTCCACCACGCGGAGAAGTCGCAGATCCTGAAAGCGCTCCGGATGAGCAAGGGGAACAAGCAGAACGCGGCCCGGATGCTGGGGATCGACCGGATCACGCTCTGGCGGAAGATCAAAAATTACGATCTGCTGATCCCGCCGTACTCATAATCAGCCACTAAGACACCAAGTCACCAAGGGAACCCGAGTAATGAAGGATGAGGATGTCTATTCTGTGTGGATGCTATCCTTATCTTGTTCATTATTTCTTGGTGTCTTAGTGTCTTGGTGGCATTAAAGAGTCCCGCTAAGGGGGCGCCCATTTTAGCCGGGGTGGTGGAATGGCAGACACAAGGGACTTAAAATCCCTTGGCACCCAGTGCCGTGCGGGTTCGAGTCCCGCCCCCGGCATTTTATTTTCATTCCCCCACCACCGTCTCGAAGGGACGGTGGTGGGGGAATGAAAATAAAAACATATACCAAGTGATCAGTGACAACCGAAAAATCGTTGTTGGGTTTAGCCTCGCCCTGCTTTTATTCCTGCTTGGTTTTGCCGGTCTGTCCACCGCAGATGAAGAAATTGCGGTAATAGACTCGACCGGCACGAAGCTTTCTTTCACTCAACCACCGGAAAGAATCGTCTCCCTCAACCCCGACTTCACGGAGAACGCGGCCGCGCTGGGCGCCGCCGGGCACCTGGTCGGGATAACCGATTACTGCCGCTGGCCGGAAAAGGCCGCCGCCCCGAAGCGGGTCGGCGGGCTCTGGCACCCGAACCTGGAACGGATCGTCGCCCTCCGGCCGGACCTGGTGCTGGCCACCCGCGAAGGCAATGACCCTGAGACAGTCGCCGCGATCAGGGGCCTCTCCATCTCGGTGTACGTCGCGGGCCCGCCCGCCGGCTTCAACGATTATTTCGCCTTTCTTGGTCAGCTGGGCCTTATCCTGGACCGGGAGGCCGAGGCCGGGACGCTGATCGCAAGCATGACGTCCCTGATCGACCGCCTCCGGGCGGAAGCCGCCGGCCGCCCCCGGAAGACCGTCTTTTTCCAGATCGGGATGAGGCCGCTGATCACGGCGGGGAAAGGCACTCTGATTAATGAGATGATCGACATCGCCGGGGGAAAGAACATTGCCGGGGATCTGTCCGTCCGCTATCCCGCCTTCAGCCGGGAACGGGTGCTGGCTGCTGACCCGGGGGTGATCATCATCGCCGCCGCCGGGAGCGAGGCGGAGGAGGGGACGGCCTTCTGGAAGACATTCCCCGAACTCCGGGCGGTCAGGAGCGGCCGAGTCTTCGCCGTCAACCCGGATGATGTCTGCCGGCTCGGTCCCGGGCTCATGGAAGGATTGAAGCAGATCGCTGCCTGTATCAGGGGAGAAGGGGATAAAGAATGAGCGTTGAAAGCCCTCTGCCCACTGGTTACTTCCCAAAACGAACATTGAATGTCATGGGAAAAGGTGGGCTAATAAATTATATTCTTTGGGGTATGTGTTGGCTGAGATGATAAGGCTTTTTTATAATGTTGCCTCGGTGGAAATATTTTTGTTAACCAACAGCCCCCCCGACTGAATCAGTCGGGGGGGCAATATAAAGTAGCGCCGAAGGCGCTAATTTATAATGCTCAAAACCCCCGCTCAACGAACAGTCCTGATGTTTGCCCTTCTGGCTGCTCTTCTCCTCGTCGCCTTCGTCTCTCTCCATCTCGGTGACGTCACGCTCCCGTTCTCCCGGGTGGCCCGGATGGCGGCCGGGGCCCTGGCCGGGAACCCGGAGCATTCACCCGCCGCCACCATCGTCTTCCGCCTGCGGCTCCCGCGGATCATCCTGGGGATCGCGGTCGGCGGCGGTCTGGCGGTGGCCGGCCTCCTCTTCCAGGGGCTGTTCCGGAACCCCCTGGTGGAGCCGTACACGCTGGGAGTTTCCGGGGGGGCGGCCCTGGGGGTCAGCCTGGGGTTTCTGGCCGGCGCCCGCCTTCCCCGGTTCTCCCTCCCTTTTCTCGGGTTTGCCGGGGCTTGGCTGGCGGTCTCGCTGGCATATGCCATCGCCCGCCGCCGGAAGTTCCTCAAGATCCCGTACCTGCTCCTGGTCGGGGTGATGATCTCGTTCATCTCGTCGTCTTTGATCATGCTCCTTCTCTCGGTGGTGAGCCTGAGCCGGTTCCGGGCGGTCATCTACTGGACCATGGGCTCCCTGCAGGCGGCCGATCCCTCTCTGCTCTTGCTGGTCGTCCCCGTCATCTTGCTGGGGACGGCGGCATCCATGACCCTGGCCTGGACCCTGAACGCCCTCCAGCTGGGCGAGGAGGGGGCGCTCCATCTTGGGATCAGATTGGAGCGCGAGAAGAAATGGCTCTTTTTTCTGGGATCGCTCCTGGCCGGGACCGCGGTCGCGGTCGCCGGGGTGATCGGGTTTGTCGGCTTGGTGGTCCCTCATGTCATGCGTCTGATCTTCGGAAACGATCACCGGGTCCTGATCCCGGCATCCTTCCTGGCCGGGGGGGCCTTCCTGCTCCTCTGCGATACGGCGGCCCGGACGATCGTCTCGCCGGTGGAGCTGCCGGTGGGCGTGGTCACCGGGATCGCGGGGGGAGGGCTTTTTATCTATCTGTTAAGCCGGAATCATGAGGGAAGATAATGAACATCGAACGTAATATGGGAGATGTAAGCAGTGAGCGGTAAGCGGTGAGCGGTATTTGCCGGGCCACCGCTTACTGCTCACCGCTAACCGCTTACCCTGAAACCTACCCGTCACCGGGGACTGATTACTATAAATAAAGTGAACGGAGAAACCCATGACAATCAGGAACTGTTGACCGCCCAAAACCTGTCCGCCGGCTACGGGAAGGAAACCATCCTTCGGGGGATCAACCTTGTCATCCGCCGGGGAGAGTTTATCGGCGTGGCCGGCCCCAACGGATCGGGGAAAACAACCCTGGTCCGGGCCCTGACCGGCGTCATCGGCCGCCGGGAGGGGACCCTCCGCTGGCGGGGGCGGCCGCTGGAGGACTGGGGGCCGAAGGAGATCTCCCGCTCCCTGGCGGTGGTCTCCCAGAACCCCGGGGGGGAGATTGACCTCCCGGTGGAGGATCTGGTCATGCTGGGCCGGATCCCCCATTTCCGGACCTTCCAGTGGCGCCCGTCACCCCGGGACCGGGCGGCGGCCGACCGGGCGCTGGCGGCGACAGAGACGGCGGTCCTGCGGGAGAAGAACTTCCGGAATCTCAGCGGCGGCGAACAGCAGCGGGTGCTGATCGCCGCCGCCCTGGCCCAGGAGCCGGATCTGCTTTTCCTCGACGAGCCCACCCAGCACCTGGACATCAGCTACCAGATCGGGATTTTCCGCCTCCTGGGAGAGCTGAACCGGGAGCGCGGGGTGACGGTCTTCGTCATCCTCCACGATTTAAATCTGGCATCCGCCTACTGCCATCGGCTAATCTACCTGAAAAACGGAGAGGTCTGGAAAGACGGGCAGCCCCGGGACCTGATCTCCCGGGAATACCTCTCGGAACTCTACCGGGCGCGGGTGGAGGTCCTCCATCATCCCGAAACGGGGCGCCCGCTGCTTTTCCCGGGAACGTAAATAAGCGTACCTGAAAATCAGGGGACCAGTAGGAAGGGCATCAGAATATCAGGAGATCAGGCACGGTAGGTCGGCCTCCCCTGATAACCTGATATCCTGGTATTCTTCCCACTGATATTCAGGTAACCTGATATCTACTTCGAGGATAATCAACACATCCAGTTAATTCCCCGGACATCGCCAAAATAAAAATTAGCGCGAAACGCTAAATTCCTTATTATCTGGTGCTTGTTATTTGGGATTTACGCGAGATGACGAAGAAACGGACATTAAGACAGTCTGAAATGTTTTTATATTTAATTCTACTCATCTTGATTACCGGAAGCGTTCTGGGTTGTTCGATTAAAAAGATGGCTGTCTCCGAACTCGGCGACGCGCTGGCCGCGGGCGGGGACGTCTACGCCTCGGATGACGATCCGGAACTGGTCAGGGCGGCCTCCCCGTTCAGCTTGAAGCTGATGGAGAGCCTGCTGGCGGAAGATCCCGAACACCGCGAGCTTCTCCTGGCGGCCGCCCGGGGGTTCACCCAATACAGCTACGCCTTTGTCCAGGAGGAGGCGGAAGAGACGGAGGAAACCGACCGGGAGCGGTCCGCCGCCCTGCGGGAGCGGGCCCGGCGGCTCTACCTGCGGGCCCGTGACTACGGGCTGCGGGGGCTGGCGGTCGGGCATCCGGGGATTGCCGAGGAGCTCCGCCGGGAACCCCGCGCCTCCCTAACCCGGACCGGAACCGGGGATGTCCCGTTTCTTTACTGGACGGCCGTCTCCTGGGCATCGGCCGTCTCCCTTTCCCGGGACGACCCCGATCTGATCGGAGATCTCCCGATCATTGACGCCCTGGTCGAGCGGGCCCTGGTTCTCGAAGAGGATTTCGGCGCCGGCGCCCTCCATACTTTCCTGATAACCTATGACATGAGCGGGCCGGGCGGGGAGAAAGAACGGGCGGCCCGCGCCCGGGGCCGCTTCGACCGGGCTGTTGAGCTGAGTTCCGGGGAGCAGGCGGCTCCGTTTGTCGCCCTGGCCGAGGCGGTTGCCGTCCCGGCCGAGGACCGGGAAGAATTCCGGTACCTGCTCAATCGCGCCCTAACGATCGACCCGGATGAATATCCGGAGCGGCGCCTGGCCAACCTGATTTACCAGCGCCGGGCCCGCCGGCTGCTGGAACGGGAGGAGGAGCTGTTCCTTGGACCATAGTGACGGGGTAGTCATCACTATGCTCTATTGCAGTATCAGAAAAGGGAAAAATGGAGTGATGGAGTGGTGGGGTAATGGAGTGGTGGAGTAAGGGGGAGGTGGAGTAATGGAGTGATGGAGTGATGGAAGCCGATTTTGCCGGGCATCGGTCCCCAGTACTCCATCACTCCAGTACTCCAACCCTCCCGGCCATTAGCATGGTGTTAATTAAGGGCTATGCGGAATAAATGAAGCCGTACGCGATAATTTTGACAGCCGTTCTTTTTATCGGTCTCGGGTTGAATTGCGGCCGGGAGTCGGTAACCTATGCGGCGCCGGCCCGGCGCATCAAGATGACCACGCTCGCTCCCCGGGGGTCGTCCTATTACAACTCCCTGCAGAAGATGGGGGACGAGTGGCAGAAGATCTCCGTCGGCGCGGTGAAACTGATCATCTATCCCGGCGGCATCCAGGGCGGGGAGGCGGCGATGGTTGACCGGATGCGGGTCGGCCAGAGCCAGGCCGGGATGCTGACGGCGGTCGGCCTGGCGGAGATCGAGCCGGCGGTGAGGGGCCTCAATAGTCTCCCGATGATCTTCAACAGCCTGGAGGAGGTTGATTACGTGGGCCGGCGGCTCCGGCCGCTGCTGGAGGATCGTCTCCTGAAAAAAGGCTACGTGGTCCTCTTCTGGGCGGATGCCGGCTGGTTGCGGTATTTCTCGAAAAGCCCGATGATCACCCCGGACGATCTCAAGAAGATGAAGCTTTTCACCTGGGCGGGGTACCCGGGCCAGGTGGACATCATGAAATCGGCGGGCTATAACCCGGTTCCCCTGGAGACGGGGGACATCCTCCCCGGCCTTCAGACGGGGCTGATCGACGTCGTCCCGATGCCGCCTTTCTACGCCCTCGCCCAGCAGATCTACACCCCCGCTCCCCACATGCTGGCGCTGGACTGGGCACCGTTGGTGGGGGCGGCGGTGGTCACCCGGGAAGCCTGGGAGGAGGTCCCCGAGTCCCTCCGGGAGAAGCTGCTGGAGGCGGCGGCCGCGGCCGGAGATGAGATCAAGGCGGCCGGCAGACGGGAGAACGACGAGTCGGTCCGGACGATGGAGGAAAAATGGGGCCTGAAGATCCATCCCGTCTCCCCGGAGGTGAAGGAGCTGTGGCGCCGGAGCGTGGAGAAGGTGTACCCGGAAATCCGGGGCGGGATTGTCCCCGCCGATACGTTCGACGAGGTGGTGCGGCTGCTGGAGGAGTACCGTGGCCGGGATCGTCAGTAGTCTTCCTCGGGCGCCGCCGCGTCGGCGCCCCTCGCCCGCGCGTTTCCCTCATATCCGGAATCCGCGGTGGAAGGGCATGAAATGACAGAAAACTTCCGCCAGGCTGATGACGGGTCGTCCCCCCGGGCGGCCGGAAAGCCGCCCCGGTTCGTCTGGCTGCGCGCCGGCGAGAACCTTCTTCTCATCCTGGCGCTGGGGGCGATGGCCGTCGTCCCCCTGGCGGAGATCGTGCTGCGCCGGTTTTTTCATACCGGCATCTCGGGGGCGAGCCCGATCGTGCAGCACCTGGTGCTGGTTGCCGGAATGCTGGGCGGGGCGGCGGCGGCCCGGGCGGGCCGCCTGCTCTCCCTCACCACCATAACATCCGTCCTCCCTCCCGGCCTCCGGGTTGCCGCCCGGGTGCTCAGCGCCGCTTTTGCCGCCGGGGTCACCTCTTTTCTCTGCCTGGGCAGCATCCGGTACATCGAGGTCAGCCGGGAGGCCGGGAAGATACTGGCCTACGGCGTCCCCGTCTGGGTGGTCCAGCTGGTCCTCCCGCTCGGCTTTGCCGCGATCGCGGTCCGGCTTATTCTCCGCGTGTCCGCGCGGTGGACCGTCCGGGCGGCCGTCTTTCTCCTGGCCGGGGGCCTTTTCCTGGTCGGCCTCGCCCCGCCGGTCCCCCCCGCCGACCTGGTGCTCCCGGCCCTGGTCTTTCTGATCCTGTCGGCGCTGCTGGGCGCGCCGATCTTCACGCTCCTGGGGGGGGCCGCTTTGATCCTTTTCTGGGGGGAGGGGAGCCCGATCGCCTCGATCGCGATTGATCATTACCGGATGTCGGTCAACCCCTCGCTCCCGGCCATCCCCCTTTTTACCCTGGCCGGCTATTTCCTGGCCGAAGGAGGGGCGTCCCGGAGGCTGATCCGGGTTTTCCAGGCCCTGGTCGGACGTTTCCGGGGCGGCCCGGCCATCCTGAGCGCCCTGGTCTGCGCTTTCTTCACTTCTTTCACCGGGGCGTCGGGCGTGACGATCCTGGCCCTGGGAGGGCTGCTGCTCCCGGTTCTCCTCGCGGCCGGGTATTCCCGGCGGAACGCGGTCGGCCTGCTCACCGGGTCCGGATCTCTCGGGGTGCTCTTTCCCCCCTGCCTGCCCCTGATCCTTTACGCGATCGTGGCCTCGACGATGGGTTCGCCCGTCACCATCAGGCAGATATTTTTAGGCGGCCTCATCCCGGGGCTGCTTCTGGTGGGGATGACCGGCTGGTGGGGTCGCTGGGCGGCGGGGAAAAAAGAGACCGGCTCCCACCCCCCCCGCTTTGACCCCCGGGAAGCCGGCCGGGCGATCCGGGCGGCCGGGTGGGAACTCCTCCTGCCGGTGGTCGCCCTGGCCGCGCTCTTCGGGGGGTTCGCCACGCCGGTGGAAGCCTCCGCGGTGACGGCGCTCTATGCTTTTATCGTGGAGACGTTCGTGTACCGGGACCTGAAGATGTTCAGCGATGTCCCCCGGATGATGACCGAGTGCGGGCTGATCATCGGGGGGGTGCTGATGATCATCGGGGTGGCGATGGGTTTCACTAACTACCTGATCGACGCCCAGATCCCCGCGCAGGCGGTCGAGTGGGCGACCGGCTCGATCCACTCACCCTGGCTCTTCCTCCTGATCCTCAACCTGTTTCTCCTGGTGGTCGGCTGCCTGATGGACATCTACTCCGCCATCATCGTCGTGGTCCCCCTGATCGTCCCCCTGGGGGATGCCTTCGGGATCGATCCCGTCCATCTCGGGATCATCTTCATGGCCAACCTCCAGCTCGGCTATCTCACCCCCCCGGTGGGAATGAACCTCTTCCTCGCCTCGTACCGGTTCAACCGGCCGATGCCGGAAGTGATCCGGGCGGTGATCCCGATGTTTCTGGTTCTCCTGGTCGGGGTGCTCCTGATCACCTACATCCCCGTTCTCACCACCCTGCTTCCCGGCCTGTTCCCCTAACGTTAATTATGTATTGTCTCCCTGGAATTCTTGAATGATAATTATGAAAATGTAGAAGTGTCTTTCTGTTTCGGGATTTCCATAACCGGATTTTATCCGGTTATGGAAATCCCGAAACAGACGGAAAAGCAACCGGAATAAAATAATCAGCTTTTGCTTTGTGATACCACAGGCTTACCGTTACGGATTAAGCAGTTGGACTCGAACTAAAGTTCGGATCGCTATCAATCTGTTTTATATTTAACAAGAGAACATTCACTAAATTAGCGCCGGAGGCGCTAATTTATGTATGAAGTGTTTATTCAAGTCCGGTTCTCCGCGGCCCATTTCCTGGCCGGCCACCCCGGCCCCTGCCGGAATCTGCACGGCCACAACTGGCTGGTCAGGGTTTCTCTCCGGTGCCGGGAGCTCGACGGGCTGGGGATGGGGTATGATTTCACCGTCCTCAAGGAGGAGCTGTCCGGCATCTGCCGGGGTCTCGATCACGCCGTCCTCAATGAACTCGACTATTTCCGGGACCGCAACCCCACCGCCGAGAACGTGGCCCGGTTCATCCACGCCAGCCTCAGCGAACGGATCAATGACGGCCGGGTGGAGGTCTCGGAGGTCGAGGTCCGGGAAACCTCCGACAGCGGCGCCAGCTACTATAGACAAATGTGATTTTTCGAGCACGGTATCGCGATGTTGAGGGTCAACGAGATATTCCGGAGCATCCAGGGAGAGTCGACCTTTGCCGGCCGGCTCTGCGTCTTCATCCGCCTGGCCGGCTGCAACCTGAGGTGTTCGTACTGCGATACGGGATACGCGCTCGAGGAGGGGGAAGATCTTCCCGTGGAAGATGTGATTAAGAGGGCCGCCGCCTCCGGCTGTCCCCTGATCGAGGTCACCGGCGGAGAGCCGCTGCTTCAGGAAGATACCGTCCGCCTGGTCCGGGAACTGGCCGACCGCGGATACACGGTCCTGGTGGAGACGAACGGCACTCTCGACATCTCCCGCCTCGATCCCCGGGCGGTCCTGGTCATGGACGTCAAGTGTCCCTCGAGCGGGGAGTCTGACCGGATGAGGTGGGAGAACCTCGCCTCCCTCAAGCCCGAAGACGAGATCAAGTTTGTGATCGGTTCCCCGGAAGATTATCGGTGGGCGAAAAGGATTATTTCCGACCGGATCGCCCCGGGCCGGAAAATCCTGCTGTCCCCGGTCTTCGGCAAGGTTGATCCGGCCGATCTGGCCGGATGGATCCTGAGAGATAATCTGTCGGTCCGGCTGCAGCTTCAGCTGCAAAAAATCATCTGGCCGGGAAGGGAAAGGGGAGTATAAATAGAGCTTACTCGAAAAGCTCGTAAGCTCTAAAATCCTAATAGCTAAATACGAAATCCTGCCTGTCCGGCGAAGCTCGAAGAGCGAAGACGGAAACAATATCAAATGACTAAAATAGAGACCGAAGGGAGTTTATCTATGACGATCGACACGTTTCCAAACAAATATTCCAACCGGGACTACACGATCACCATCCGGAACCCCGAGTACACATCGGTCTGCCCGATTACCGGCAACCCCGATTTCGGCACCATCACCGTCGAGTACGTACCGGACAAACTCTGCCTGGAGCTGAAGTCCCTCAAGTTGTATTTCTTCGGTTTCCGGAACAGGGGGGTGTTCTACGAGTCCCTGGTCAACGAAATCATTGACGACCTGGTGACGACCTGTTCTCCCCGGAAGATGACGGTGACCGGTGATTTTACCCCGCGCGGGGGCATCACATCCACCGTCAAAGCTGAATACTGTAAATAAATATAAGCGGATCAGATAATCAGGAGATCAGTGGGAAGGGGATCAGAATATCAGAGGATCAGTCGGCGAGGTCGTCCTCGCCTGATAACCTGATGTTCTGATATTCTGCCCGCTGATATCCTGATAACCTGATATTCACTACGGGGATGATCACCCCATCCATTCAATCCCCGGACAGTACGAAAACAAATAGTTAGCGCCGAAGGCGCTAAGTTTCTTATGAAGAAGGAAACGGCGGTTTGCCTCCTCAGCGGGGGGCTTGACAGCTGTGTCACCGCGGCGCTGGCGGCCCGGCGGCACGAGCTTGCCCTCCTTCACTGCAATTACGGGCAGATCACGGAAGCCCGGGAGCTTTTGGCCTTTAACGGCCTGGCCGGTTATTTCCGGGTCCCCGCGGACCGGAGGCTGATCGTCGATATCGGGCACCTGAAAAAGATCGGGGGCTCCAGCCTGACCGATCCCGCCCTGGAGGTGCCCCGGGCCGGCGCGGCGGGCGGCGCTGTCCCGCCGACGTATGTCCCGTTCCGGAACGCCAACCTCCTGGCCATGGCCGTTTCCTGGGCCGAGGTGCTTGGCGCCGGCCGGGTCTTCATCGGGGCGATGGAGGAGGACTCCTCCGGCTACCCCGACTGCCGGGAGGAGTTTTTCCGGGCCTTCAACGAGGCGGTCGAGCTGGGGACCCGGCCGGAAACATCGATCATCGTCGAGACCCCGATCATCCACTTCTCGAAGGCGGAGGTGGTCCGGTGGGGGATGGAGAATGGGGCGCCCCTCCATCTCACCTGGTCGTGTTATGTCAGCAACGGACCCCGCCCCTGCGGCCGGTGCGACAGCTGCCGGCTGCGCCGCCGGGGGTTTAGGGAAGCCGGATTTGAGGATCCGGTTGAAGTAGAGTAAAAAGCTATTTACCGCGAAGGTCACGAAGTACACGAAGAATAATTAAGCAGAAATGAAATGTGGCTCATTTTTAGTACGATCTCCTTGAACTCCGTGTTCTTCGTGGTTTTCTTATTTGATTCTCTTCCGTTTTGTGTGGGTAAACGCAGTAAATAGGTCATTGCGAGGAGCGGTTGCCCCGAATTTCTTCGGGGCAACCAGTGACGAAGCAATCTCCTCTAAATACCCTTGAAGAATTTGTAATCCGTTTATAAAGAATAGATTGCTTCGGTCTCCGGCCTCGCAATGACAATTCATTTTAATACCCACACAAAATGGAAGAGAACCTCTTATTTTTATGTCAATGAGACACAGTGTTTGATCAGGTATAACCATGCACCAGGAGATTATATATCCCGGCGCGGAGGGTTTTTCCGTCCGTCGGCCAGTGCGGCTGGTTGGCGATCAGGAAGGGTTGGAACGGCTCTGCGCGGAACTTCTCGGGGAGGCTGTCATCGCCCTGGACGTGGAGACGACGCTCGACTGGGGACGTCTCTGCCTGGCCCAGGTCGCCACCGGCGCCTGGAGCGCGGTCATCGATGTCTTCGAGATCGAAGATATCTCACCGCTTTTCGCCGTCCTGGAAAACCCGTCGATAAAAGTCATTATTCATAATGCCGGCTTCGAGCGCTCCATCCTCAGCCCGCTCGGGTGTCACATCACCGGCGTCTTCGACACCCTTCGCGCCTCCCGCCGCCTCCGGGGCTACCGGATCGCGGGGGGGCACAGTCTGGGGGCGGTCTGCCGGCGGGAACTGGAGATCGAGCTGGACAAGAGCTACCAGAGGTCCGACTGGCGCCGCCGCCCGCTTTCCTCCGGCCAGATCAACTACGCCGCGCTGGACGCGGAGGTGCTGATCGATCTCTACGAAATATTCCGGGATCTTTTTTTTCCGGAGGAAAAATAAGAATCGAGGCCGGGCTCGCCCGGCTGGTGGTCACCGAGGATCCGAACTTCACCAAGGACGACTGCTACAATTTCCGCCTCGCCCGCGAATACCTGGAGCGGGCCGGGGTGAAGATCGAGGTGAGAAAAGACCTCAGGTGCCGGCGCTGATCGGGGCTTCATGGACGGACATTGCCGGCCGGGATTGCGTGATCCGGCTCCATGCGGTATCTTACCTTAGATGACTATTCGCCGCCATTCCCATAATCTTTTTCTTCCGGTGCTGCTTCTTCTCGGCTGCATTTATGTCCCCGGCGCCTTCCCGTTTGCCCCCGGACCGATCCCGCCCCCGGAAGAGGAAGCGCTCTTCTTGGTTTCCTCCCGGAGGCCCCTCGACCGGACCGTTCTGACCGCACCCGGCCGGGTGCTTTATTTCGGCCCCGGGAGCGCCCTGGTGCGGACGACCCAGGCCTGGGCCGAAAGCCTGGCGGGGGAGGGGATGGAGATCAAGCGGGTGATGCCGCGGACGGGGCTTCGCCGCGCCGTCCGCCGTTCCCCCTCCGCCGTCCGGGTCCGGCCGCGCCGCTCCGGAGATCCGGCTGATGATCGGGCGGGTTGATTACGACGGGGACGGCACCTCCGCTCCGGCGGTATTCCGGCCGGGTTCGGGGCTCTGGGCGGTCCGGGCACTGACCCGGCTTAATTTCGGTCCCGGGACCGACCTCCCCGTCCCGGCCGATTATGACGGCGACGGTGCCGATAACCCCGGGATATTCCGCGCCGGCTCCGGCCTCTGGGCGGTCCGGGGGATGACACGGGTTTACTTCGGGAGGGAGGGGGATATCCCCGCGACCCGGTGAGGGGAGACGGCGCTCATCCTCTTTCATGCATGGTCCGGGTTAAAACCATGTATAATAACATATGTTCCTGTTTCGGAATGCGCAAGCCTGGCAATAACATTTAAAGATATGTTTTAGAATTTTTATTTTATATCCAATCACATTCAATCGTCTATTAAATCAAAATTCTCTCCCGGGAACTGATCCGTGGACCCGAAAGATTTTAATGCCATTTACGAGAAGTATGGACCCCTGGTCTGGTCGATGATCGGGAAGATGGGGGTCGCCGGTCCGGACCGGGAGGACGTCTTCATGGAGTCGTGGGAGGCCGTCTTCAGTTCCATCGGCACCTTCGACGGGCAGTCAAAGTTCTCGACCTGGCTCGCCCGGATCGTCAGGAATAAGTCCATCGATCACATCCGTAAGCACATCTTGGTTCCCCTGGACGACGAAGAACTGGCCCGCCGGGCCGATGACGCCGGGTCCCGGACGGAGGGCATGTCCTTTCTCCCCCGGGGAGCCCTGTCGCCCCGGGCGGGGGCGATCCGGCAGGAGGCGGCCGACCTGATCCGGACCGCCCTGGACGAGCTTTCCCCGCAGAGAAAATTCATCGTCGGGAAATGGATGATCGGGTTCAAGTACCGGGAGATCGCTGAAATGCTCACCGCCGCCTCCGACGACCCGGTGGATGAAAAGTACGTGGGGAAACAGATCTATTACGTTAAGATGATCCTGGCCGAGGCGCTGGCGGGGGCAGGGATAGAATCTCTTGAAGATTTATTGGAATAAAAAGGGCCGCTCATCCGACTAATCAATAAACAAGTGTTGGTCCCTATCCTTGGAAAAACTATTTTACCAACCACAGAGCACACGGAGGTCACGGAGTGAAAGATGAAAAATAAAAAAGGTTTGTTATCTGAATATCATCTCAGTGATCTCCGTGTTCTCCGTGGTTGATATGGTATATGAATATATGTAAGCCGGGAAACAGTAATTGACTTAGTTGATTATGCAACGTTGTCTTACAGAAGAAGAGATCAGCCGTTATCTCGACGGGGAGTTCGCGCCCCGGGAAGCCCGCGCGGCCGCGGCCCATATCGAGAAATGCCCTGCCTGCGGGGCCCTCTGCCGGAAGCTCCGCGCGTCCGGCCGGGCCCTGGAGACGTGGGCGTCGTCGGCGGTTCCCCCGGATCGGAAGAGAGGGGAAGACTGCCCCGACGAAGGGCTTTTAGCGGCGTTTGCCGACGGCAGCATCCGCGAAATAAACGCGCGCCGCGGGATCGCGGCTCACCTGGCCCGGTGCGCGCGCTGCTCCCGAATCGCCGCGGAAGCAGCCCGGGCGGCCGATCTGGCCGGCGCGGCTCAACGCGGAAAGCCGGATCCCGTTCCCGCCCGTCTTCACCGGATGATTGAGGAACGGTTCTTCCCTCGCCCGGTTTCTCTGGGGAGGATTGAGATAGACCTAGCCGAAATATGGGGGACTTTTGCCCGCTGGGTCCGGCCCCGGTTTCCAGGGCAGCTTGCCTATGCCATCTCCCCGGATTACCTGAGTCCGCAGATGGCGGCGGAAGACCGGGTGCCCTATTCCCCGCCGGAGCCCGGTGAATCCGCATTCCGGGAGGCCAAAAAGGGGGAGCCGGAAAACCGCCCCGGGGAGCGGAAGGCCGTCCGGAAGGTGAAGAGACCGCTGAGAACGAAGCCGCTCTCCCGGGCCGCGCGGCTAAAATCCGGCAGTGCCGATAACAGGCCCTCCCCATGCCCCCGGTGGTCTTTTGAGCGGGGAGACCTCCGGGTCTCGGTCGAGGTGGCGGACGGCAAAGAAGGGGAGGGCGCCTGCCGGATAGACGTCACCGACCGGAGGGGATGCCCTCTCTCCGGCGTTCCCCTGGTGCTGGAGAAAAGCGGGCAGGAAATCTGGTCGGATACCACTCAGCTGAAGAAGGAGTCCATCTTCCCCCACCTCGTCCCCGGGCAGTACCGGCTCATCATCACCGGCGAGAATGTCTACAGCCTGGATCTTGACATCAAATAAAAATATGCGGAACACGTTAGTTCTTTGAAATTTTTTTCTATCCACCACCGACGCAGGGTCGGTGGTGGATATTTGCAAAGAGCTGAAATGTTACAAATATGCTATGATGCCAATGCCAATATGAGAACAATAATACTCGAAGAGGATGTTCTCGACCGGGCGCGGGCCCTGAAGAAAAAACTCCGGATCCCATTTAAGGCAGTGATCAATCAGGCCCTGCGGATCGGGCTGGAGAAAGTGGAGGAGCCCGGATGGCGCAAGTCTTACCGGACCAGGCCGCATCCGATGGGACTGCGCAAGGGGTATGATCTGGATAACATCCGGGAACTGCTCGCCCAGGCTGAGGGAGAGGACTCCCGGTGATTCTGGTTGACGCCAATATATTGTTCTATGCCGAGGATAGCCTGAGCCCCCGCCACGCCGGATCCCGTATGTGGTGAGATTAATTCTCCTGAATAATCCGGGTCAGGACATTCCTCCCGTAGTGAGAATTTCCTCCCGGCGCGTTTCCCAGCGCGCCCGGCGCCGGTGGCGGGAGCCTTCCCGCCGTGATATATTTAGCCGGAATGAAAAAGGGCGCCGTCATTTTCATCCTCTGCCTGGGTTTCGGGCTTTTACCGAAACCGGCCCCTGCCCAGACCCCCACACCGCCCCCCGGGATCTCGGCCGTCTGGGCGAACAGCGGCGAGGGCAAGATAACCCGGGACGAACTGCGCGCCTCTGCCGATCCCGGGGGTGTCGTCAACTCGGTCTGGGACGGAACCTCGGTCAGGCTCTTCGGGGCGAAGAACGAGATCGTCGCCTTCAACCTCTGCCTGGAGGCCGCCACCCGGTCGGCAGCGGGGGTAACGGTCTCCCTTAACCGGCTGGACGGCCCGGGCGGGTCCGTGATTCAATCCTCGGCAACGACGGGGGACGGGGTTTTCAACTGGAACGGCCGTGACATCGAGCTTTTTTACATCCGCTACCTGGAAATCGAAGGGCTGAGCCGCCTCTCCTACGAGTCGTATGACGAGCGGCACATCCCAAAGCGGTTTCGCCGCCCCTGGAGCGGTGACGGGGAGGGGAGCGGGACCTGGCTTGACCGACCCGATCACAACAAACAGTACCCCGAGATCGCCGTTCCCCTCGAACTGGTCCCGGGCTTCACTATCCAGACCGGTCAAAACCAGAGCATCTGGTGTGATATCTATATCCCGGACAATGCGCCGGCCGGGCTCTATACCGGAAGCGTTACCGTCACTGAGAACGGTGCTCCCGCCCGGCAGGTCCCCGTTGAGCTGACCGTCCGCGATTTCACCCTTCCGGACCTCCCTTCGGCCCGGACGATGCTCTTCATCAGCACCGATAACATCAACTACCGGTATCTCGGGACGTTATATCCCACCCCGGGAACCTCCCTTTACCAGCAGAGTCTTCTGCTGGCCGACCGGCATTTTCAACTCGCCCATCGCCACCGGGTCTCCCTGATCGACGGGTATACGGATCCGGCCGATATGGACGAGGTGTGGGCCGACCGGCTGAACGGGAATCTCTTCACGCCTGCCCGTGGTTACCGGGGCCCCGGCCGGGGGGTGGGGAACAACATTTACTCGATCGGGACCTATGGCGGATGGCCCTGGCAGGGCGGGGGTGAGGCGGCGATGCGTTCGAATACGGATCTTTGGGCGAACTGGTTCAATATCCGGAACTTCAGCACCCCCACGGAGTACTTTCTCTACCTGATCGACGAGTCGAGTGATTATCCTCAGATCGAGGAATGGGCGCAATGGATCAACAATAACCCGGGCCCCGGCCGCCAGGTGCTCTCGATGGCCACCGTCTCCCTGGTTGACGGCGTCAACCGGACCCCGTCCCTCGACATACCAGATTCCGGTACGGCCACCGGTATTACGGCCGACTTCCAGGCCGCTGCCGCCAGCCTGCTCTCCTCTCCCGATAAGCGGCTCTGGATGTATGCCGCCTACCGGCCCAATGTCGGTTCCATGGCCATCGAGGATGACGGGGTCAGCCCCCGGGTGACGGCCTGGGCCCAGTTCAAGAAACAGGTTGGCCGCTGGTTTTACTGGGAGTCCACCTACTACGACAACTTCCAGGGGGGTACCGGCCAGACCAATGTCTTCCGGTCGGCATTTACCTTCGGCGGCCACAGCGGTTACAACCAGGTCCTCGGTGAGACCGGCTGGAACTACGGGAACGGCGACGGCGTCCTCTTCTATCCCGGGACCGATCTCAACTTCCCCGTCGACTCGTATGGGGTAAACGGTCCCTTTGCCAGTCTTCGCCTCAAGCACTGGCGTCGCGGTATCCAGGACGTGGATTACCTGACCCTGGCAGCGAAGGTGGCACCGGACCGGGTATTGCAGATCGTCAGCACAATGATACCCAAAATCCTCTGGGAGTGTGGTGTCGACGACCCGACCGATCCGACCTGGATCCGGACCGACATCAGCTGGTCGACCGATCCGGATGTCTGGGAAGCCGCCCGGCGGGAACTGGCGGATATCATCGAGGCGGGCGCGGCCCCGGTTCCCCATTCCGGGGATTACGATGGGGACGGAACCGACGACATCGCCGTCTTCCGGCCGTTTTCCGGACTCTGGGCGGTCCGCGGCATCACCCGGCGCTATTTTGGAACGTCCTCGGCCCGCCCGGTCCCGGGGGATTACGACGGCGACGGGACCACCGATATCGGGGTCTTCCGCCCCGACACCGGCCTCTGGGCGATCGTCGATAAGACCCGCTTCTATTTCGGGAGGGAAGGGGATCGGCCGGTTCCCGGAGACTATGACGGGAACGGGATCTGTGATACGGGTATATTCCGTTCCGGCGCCGGCCTCTGGGCGATCAGAGCTGTCAGCCGGATGTACTTCGGTCGGGCCGGCGACTCCCCGGTTCCGGGCGATTATGACGGCGACGGTACGGAGGAAGCCGCCGTCTTCCGGCCGGCGGCCGGCCTCTGGGCGGTCAGGGGAGGGCCCCGGATCTATTTCGGCGGTTCCGCTGACGAACCGGTCCCCGGAGACTACGATGGCAATGGTACCAGAGACTGTGCTATCTTCCGGCCGTCACTTGAATTATGGGCGATCCATGCTGTAACCCGTATCTATTTCGGCAACGCAGCCGATACCCCGGTCTCGGCAGACTATGCGGGGAGCGGGACTGACTCGATCGGCATCTTTCGGCCTTACTCCGGCCTCTGGGCGATCAGGAAACTCACCCGAGTCTATTACGGGACTACGGGAGACATACCGGTTACGAGGTAGAATCCAATCCGAGGTTGTCCCCTATTTTGCGCCTTAAAATGTAGATTTTGACCCTGCTTGCAGACAATGGGGCCGCGGGCGAGAGCCGGACAACCTGTATCCTGTATCCTGTATCCTGTATCCTGTATCTATCAATCATCCTGTATCCGATATCTTGCCTCATGTAATTTGCCGCTTCGGAATTTTAATAAAGTATCTGTGGGAGGGGTTTTCAACCCCGATTTAGTGTGCAGGGAATCGGGCTTAAAAAGTCCTCCCACAGAAGTTAGCGCGAAGCGCTAAGTTCCTGTTTCGGAATTTCAATAATCAGATAAATCCGATTATTGAACTCCCGAAACAGACGGGAAAGCAACCTGGATCAACTCATGTCCTTTTCTGGTTTAAAATCTAAAGGGTTAAATGTCACTTCTTGTACAATAGAATTCGAACTAATCCCCGTACATCATCCGACTGTTACCGGTTTGAATAGTATAACCCGCAATAAGTAACTAAATTTGCGACC
>JAZDIV010000082.1:0-2221 GCA_043804695.1 PVC group bacterium
TATTAGTCAGTCCATAATTGTATGGACATGTCATTGCGAGGAGCGAAGCGACGAAGCAATCTCAACTCTATGCACAGCAAGAGATTGCTTCCCGCCACGCTTTGCTCGCGGCTTCGGCTAACGCTCGCAATGACCGCGATCCTTGATGTATATCCTACAACGGTCGGATTAATAATTCAGCTGAGCACTTAAAAAGTCACAGATGCTTCCCCCCACAGCCAGCGGCCCGGCATCGGGTAGCCTTCCGCCATCTGGTAGTCCTCATCAAGAACATTATTCACTTTGAAGGTCAGGACCGCGAACGTGTTCAGATCGCAACTCAGTTTGAGATCGGTAACACAGTAATCCTCGTCCCGGTCGCTGAAGCGGAGGTCCTCAACCAGGCTGGTCGTGCTCTGAAGGGAGAACCCCCGCCAGATGAACCGGTTGATCCACTGCAGGACGCCGGGCGCCAGTCCGTCCACCCGGTGATTCTGATCGAGATAGGTGTAGGAAACCAGCATCTCATACCAGGTGCAGGGGGTGAGCACCGTCGCCAGTTCTATGCCCCGGTTGACCAGACCGCCGGTGTTCGCGGCCCGGGGGGGAGTGAAGACAATCAGGTTGTCGGCGTCGATGTAGTAGCCGGTCAGATCCACCGCGAACAGGTCGCCGAAACTCCGGCGAATACCCAGCTCGCTGCTCCAGGCTTCCTCGGGTTCCAGATCCAGGGACGAAGGAGGGAATATATACAGATCGCGGATGGTGGGGGCCCGGTAACCGCGCGACACCTGCCCGTGCAGAACCGTGTCTTTAAGGACCAGGTACCGGGCGCCGAACCGGGGGAGAAGCTCCGCGTCGGCGTGCTCGGCCAGCTCCAGCCGGAGACCGGCCTGGAGCGTCAGAGACTCCCAGAACGTCTGCTGATCATCGACATAGAGACCGCCCCGGGTTTCAAAGTAACGGCCGTAATCTACATCCGTGTCCACGTTCTCTCCCTTTCCCCCCGCCTGCCGGATATCGCCGCCGACTTCCACCTGGTTGTTTTCGGCCAGGGTAATGGACTGATACCCGGTGATCCCGAGCGTCCGGTCGTGGGACTTCCATCCGTCGTATCCGGTGAAATCGTGCTTTCCCCGCTGCCCGAAGACCGTCACCGCGCCCCGGGTATCATCAAAGGTGTTATAGACGGTCAGGCCGGCGCCGGCCCGGAGAACATCCCGGGTGTCAGTGAGATGCGGAGACGAAACCGGCCCCGGGTCCTCGACCGTGAAGTCAACGCCCCACCCGTTGAGAACCGCCTGCCAGTGATCGGACAGATAATAGCCGGCCTTGAGATTCCCGTTCCAGCCCCGGAAAGCGCTGTTGGGACGATGACCTTCGGTCTCCCGCCGGAGGAGATAACCGGTATACGAGAAATCTCCGACCTTCCCGGAATTGGAGAGAGAAGCTTTGTAGGAATGATACTCGCCTCCCCCCGCCGATACGGTGGTGGAGAAACCATCTTCCGAACGGAGACGGCGCGTGATGATATTGACGACACCGCCCAGCGCCTGATCGCCATAATGAAGAGAATGCGCCCCCCGGAGCACTTCGATCCGTTCCACATCCTCCAGCGGGTAGGCGTCCGGAATGGGATGGCCGAAGATCCCCATCGTGGTCGGCTGGCCGTCAAGCAGGACCAGAACCTGGTCGTCCGGCGTCCCTCCCAATCCGCGGATCGAGAGGGTACCGGCGGCGCCCGTCCCGATGCCGTAGTTGAAGATGCCGTGCTGATCGACAAAGACCCCGGGAACCCGGCCGGAGATCAGCTCATAGACATCCGAGGCACCCGACTGCTCGATCTCATCCCGGTCGATGATGGTGATGCTGGAGGTCGCCTCCCGTCCGGCCACTGAAGAGTCGGGAAAATCATAAATCACTACTTCGGGAAGTTCCACCTCCTGGGCCCCGATCGGGTTGAACACCGCAGATTGCGCAGACCATATCAACGCCCCGGTCAGTAACCCGACAAATCTCCCGCTCCTCATTGATTCCTCCTTATTGTGTTACGATTATTAATTTTGTGTTACTCTATGGCCTTTTCCGGACCGGATCAAGAATTATTTTGAATACATGCCCGGAAGGAGCATTTTGATAAAACTCAAACTATTTATTAATTTTACTCCCCGGAATTTCAGAAATGAAATTCCGGGGAGTACAATTAATAAGTTGACTCGAAGGAGATCGAGACCGCGATCTC
>JAZDIV010000083.1:0-25520 GCA_043804695.1 PVC group bacterium
ATCTCCGCCGGGTCGAAAACTCCCTCTTTTCCAAAGAGAATCATCTGCCGGTAGGCGGGCGCCGCATTGTCCGCCCGGTAGAACTGTTCATGATAGAGCCGGTTGGCGGCAAAGATCATAGCCCAGGGGTCGGAAAGGCGCCCCAGGTATTCGTTCAGGCTGATCATCATCAGCCACCGCGGCAGGTACCCGTTGGGGACGACCGCGGTCCGGTATCCCCGGGTCGCTCCCCATTCCAGCACTTCCTGCAGCTGGGGAATCCCTTCCCGCCGGTGCTCGCGTAAAAATTCATTCTCGCGGCCCTGGATGCGGAGGGAGAAGGCCGCGGCCAGGTCCTCGGCTTGCGTCACCTCATCGCTTTGAAAGGGCGCGCCGACAATGAAAGCCCGGCGGCTGACCCGGTCCATCTCCGAGAGCAGGCCGGGGCGGTCCGGCGGGGAGAGATGTTCCAGAACATCGATGTTCACGGCGACGTCGAACGCCTGATCGGGGAAAGGGAGGGAGAGAGCATCCCCCCGCAGGAAACCATCGCCGGAAAAGATCCCCCGGTCCAGGTTGACGATCCGGTCCTCCGGCAGGTAGCTCCGTAAAAATCCCTCTCGGCTGCCGGCATCCAGTATCCGGAAGACCTTCCGGTCACGGACAGCATCGATCATTTCACCTCCCAGGCGGTAGCGCTGGAGCTGATCGAAGGTCATGGAGGAAGAAACGGTGCTCATAATGGCATTCTACACTTTCAGAAAGCCCTAATGTAATGGTAAAGAAATAGGGGGCATTAGAGTATTCATTGTGCACCGGGTCCGTGAGGGCTTCATCAAGCCAGCACGTAATTACTCCGGCTCGCGATTATTCTTATCCCGGTAATACTACATAAAAATATTTGAAAAGAAAACAGTATTAAGTACTGCTTTCTCCACCACTCTATGTTATTTTTCTCGCATGACGGTTTTACATTTGCACACGATCTTCAGACATAAATACCTCCTTTACGCCCTGGTAAAGCGGGACGTTCTGGGAAGGTACAAGGGATCCGTCTTCGGGATCGTCTGGTCGGTCATCGAGCCGCTCGCCCTCCTGGTTATTTACACCGCCGTCTTCGGCGGGCTTCTCGGACTCCGCCTGGAGGACGATCCCCGCCTGTCGTCTTATGCTCTCGAAGTCTTCTGCGGGATTGTGATCTGGCTGGCGATCAGCGAGGGGATCAACCGCTGCACGACGGTGGTCCTGGAGAACGCCGGCATGGTGAAGAAGGTCATCTTCCCCGGAGAGATTCTGCCTCTGAAGGTGGTCTGCTCGGCCATTGTCCACCAGTGCATCGGGCTGGTCGTCCTCCTGGCCGGGATACTGGCCCTGGGCCGGGGGCCCTTCTGGACCTGGGCGCTGATCCCGCTCCTGATTATTCCCCAGCTCCTCCTGACCGCCGGGGTCGGCTGGGTGGTAGCCGGTATTGGCGTGTTTATCCGCGATATCAAGCAGGCCGTCTCGCTGGGGACACTCTGCTGGATGTTCCTGACCCCGATCTTTTACCCGGAGTACTACCTGCGGCAGGCCTTCGGCGGCAAACTCGCTTTCTGGCTGACCGCGAACCCGGCGGCCGCCCTGATCCACAACTACCGGCAGATCCTCCTCCGGGGGCGCCTGCCCGACCGGACGATGTACTTCTACGTTCTGGCGCTGGGAGCACTCCTCTTTATCTTCGGCCTCTGGTGGTACAACAAGACGAAGAAAGCATTTGTTGACGTTATTTAAGAAATCCTAAATCCTAATTTCCTTGATCCTAAAATTGGGAAATTCTAAATTCTATTTTTCTAAATCCTAAAATTAAAATCCTAAATCCTAATTCCCTAAATCCTAAAACTATAAATTCTAAATCCTATTTAAAATGAATCAAAAAGCAGGCTCCAAACAATATGATCTGGAAGAGAGAACCTTTCATTTCGCGAAAAGAGTAATTATGTATGTAAACAGTTTGCCAAAGACAATAGGCAATATTGAAGTCGGAAGGCAATTAATAAGAGCAGCTGGTTCCGTGGGCGCTAATTACCGGGAAGCTAATGAATCACTCAGCAAAAAAGATTTCACTTATCGGTGTAAGGTATGCCGGAAAGAGTCAAAGGAAAGTATATATTGGCTCCGGCTGAGTGAACCTAACAAGAATCGCTTACAAGAACAGAAAGAACTTATCCAGGAAGCAACAGAAATTATGCGTATATTCGGCGCAATAGTCACGAAGTGCAATTGATTTAGGATTTAGAAAAATAGAATTTAGGATTTTTATTTCAAGGTATTGTTTATAATGACTGAACCGGCTATCTCTCTCAAGAACGTCTCTAAGAAATTTCCGATCTACGATAGTCCGCTCCAGCGTTTGCAGGAAGCTCTCCGGGGGGGGAGGAGGCGGTATCACCGCGAATTCTGGGCCCTCCGGGATATCAATCTGGAGGTGCCTTCCGGCGTCACACTGGGAATCCTGGGGCAGAACGGCTCCGGCAAAACCACCATCCTCCAGCTGATGGCCGGCATCATGGAACCCACCCTGGGAACAGTCTCCGTCCGGGGAAGGGTCTCGACCATCCTCGAACTGGGGGCCGGGTTCAACCCCGATTTCACCGGCCGCGAGAACGCGTTTCTGAGCGGAATCATCCTGGGGCTCTCCCCGGGCGAGATCAAGGCCAGGATGGACGAGATTATTTCCTTCGCCGAGATCGGCGAGTTCATCGACCAGCCGGTCAAGACCTATTCCAGCGGGATGTACGTCCGCCTGGCCTTCGCGGTCGCGGTCACCCTGGACCCCGATATCCTGTTGATCGACGAGGTCCTGGCGGTGGGCGACGCCTATTTCCAGCACAAATGCACGCGGAAGATCCGGGACTTCCAGGAGCAGGGGAAGACCCTGGTCTACGTCACCCATGACATCGAGAGCGTGCGGAACATCTGCCATCAGGCAATGATCCTGGATTATTCCCGGCTCCTGGCCCGGGGGGAGCCGGGGGAGATCGCGGACCAGTACCTGGCCCTGATCCAGGGGCGCGATGATGAGCGTTCTTCCGGGAAGGCGGCCCCGGCCCGGCATCGCCCGTCGGATTACAGCCGGTACGGGACCGGGGAGGCCGAGATTTCTTCCATCGAACTGCTGGACGGAAAGGGGGACCCGAATACCTGCTTCCGGAGCGGAGAGGAGTTTTCCATCCGGTTCCACGTTTCTTTTAACGCGGATGTGAAACAGTTCGTGCTCGGCAATATCTTCAGGAACAGATTCGGCTTGAACATCTTCGGGACCAATACCGACTGGCACGGCCTGCCGGCGGAAAACTTCCGGAAGGGAGATCGGTGCGTCGTCGTCTTCCGCCACCGCGCCGACTTTGCCGCCGGGACGTACTCAATCAACCCCGCCGCCTCCTCCGTCGCCGGCGCCAACGCCTACCGCACGCTGGACTGGATCAACAACGCCGCCATCATCCGGATCGACAATCCCCGCCGGATGGAGGGGTATGTCGGTCTCCCGACCCGGATTGAGATTGAAAGGGAATCGACAAACGGTTACTAATGCCTTGAGACAAACAAGCCCTAAGTCAATGATGCTGATTGTATTATCAGCATCTCTCGTTCTGGGGATTGCCTACATCATTGTTATTCCTCCCTGGCAATCACCCGATGAGCCAACCCATTTTGAGTACGCAAAAGTCCTGGCTCTCGGCGCCGCGCCCTGGGCACCTCTTCCCAGCCCTGACCTGCAGGAGAAGATCATCGTTTCGCTCGATCGCCACGATTACTGGCGATATGTCCAGGAAGAGAGACCGTCAACGCTTCCGGCTACCTTCCGAGAGACGCCGTTTTTATTTTCCGCTCCAACCCAGATCGGGAAAAACCCTCCCCTCTATTACCTTCTGGCTTCCCTGGTCCTGCGGTTATCCCCCAGCCTATCGGTGGAGACCGAACTCTACCGGCTGCGGATACTTTCACTCCTCTTTACCATTCTGACCGTCGGACTGGTCGGGGCCGTCGCCGCCGAGATTTTCGGGAGTTCCTCTCCTGTCTGTCCGGCTGCCGCCGGCATTGTCGCTTTTCTCCCCCAATTTATGGTAATCGGGACCTCGGTCAGTCCGGACCCCTGCATCAACCTCTTCGGCGCGGCTTCGATCTATTTAGTACTCAGATTCCAGAGGACAGGCTTTACCTTGTCCCGGACAATGTTTCTCCTGCTCTGGTATGGTCTGGGGCTGCTGGTTAATTACAAATGTTTGATCCTCCTTTCGGCACTGCCGGGAGTTATGATTATTCATTTCTTTCTCCATCGGCCAAGGACTCTCTCCTTTAAAAAGGTGATGATCTGGTTCGGAGTAATCTTCCTGGTTTTCCTGGTGGCCTATTCCGGGATGGTCTGGTACTACTCGGCAATTGCCCGGGTCTTCATTGTCAGAGTCAATATTCTATACTCAATGCTCGCTTCTTTCCTGCGGGGGGACACGTATTTCCGCGCGGGTTTCTGGCACTGGTTTCACGCCGAACTCTTCAAAAGCTTCTGGCTGAAGTATGGTTGGTTAAAGTTTGAACTGCCGCCGCCCGTTTACCTGGTTCTCAAAATTGCCAGTCTCTTCTCTTTAGCGGGGATCGGACTCTTTCTGGGTCAGTGGATAGTGACCCGGGGAAAAATCCCGAGTCAGACGCGGGAGGCTATTATAACCCTGCTTTTCTTTGCTGCGGTCACACTGGGGGCCTATTATTTATTCTGGGGTCTCAGGGGAGAGGATACCACTACTCAGGGGAGACATCTCTTTTTAGTGATGCCCGCCTGGTCGATTCTCTTTATCTTCGGTTGGAGCCGTTTTTTTCCCGCCCGCTGGATAACGGGGGTCAGTTACGGGTTACTGGCCGGTTTCATCCTGCTGGACGCGGTGTCAATCCTGTTTTATATCATTCCCACGTTTTCTTAGGCGGAATAGTTTTTTCAACCACCGCCAGAACCGTTGAAAGATGTTTCCCCGTAGTTTCCGGATGATCTCCTGCCGGCGTCGTTCGATCGATTCCACTTCCTCACGGGTGAAATCCTTCCGGAAGAGGTTCTCATCCACCTCGGCGTCCAGCATTTTCAGCGGGTCGCCGCCGAAGGAAAGGACCGTTGCCTCGATCTCCTTCCAGCCGAGGTTCCGGCAGGCCTGGAGACGCCGGAAGCCGGCGACCAGCCGGTTTTGCTCATCCACCAGGATCGGATTGAGCAGACCCACCTTCCGGATGGAAATCTCCAGAGAGGCGATATTCCCCGGGTCCTGCCGGATCCTTTCCTTTTTGTTGACGATGATGTCGTCGATCGGTATCTTCATTTATAAATTAGCTCCCTTCGGTCGCAAATTTATACTGAAATAATCTTGCTCTTTCTTGCCGCAGTACAGTATATTATATTGACTTAAACGCCACAACATTCAACATTTTTATCCAAGGGAGGAAATGATGAGAAAGAGTTGGTTCAGACTGGCAGGGCTGGTAAGTGCGGTTCTGTTAATCTCCATCGCCGGCGCCGGAATGGCGGATGCCGGAGTCCCCGGCAAGATGATCGGCTATGCCCGGGTGGGCAACCCCGACGGGCTGATCAGCGGGGTGGAGAAATTCACCCAGGGGCTTGATCTGCCGCCGATGGCCACCATGGTCATGAAGATGGGTCTGGGCGGTTTGATTGAAAACCCGAACCTGGTCGGAGTGGACATGGCCGGTCCCCTCTGCCTGGTCAGCTTCAGCCCGGACGCGGCCGACGCCTGGGGGGTCTGTTTCACCCTCAGCAACCCCGATGTGTACCTGGGGGTTCTCAACAAGAGCCTGAAGCTGAAATCCGAAGACGAAAAGTCCGGCATCAAGGTCTATGCCAAGGAGACGAAGGAATTCGACCTGGACGCCTACCAGGCGGCCTCGCCGGAGGAACAGTCGAACACCGATAAATTCTACCGGACCGAGGAAAAGACCGTCGCGGTGGCGATCAAGGACAAAACCGCCTGGCTTTCGCTCGACCCGGCCATCTTAAAGGACGTGCAGTCTCTCACCCCCGCCGACTTCGCGGCCCCGGTCGAGGGAGCGCTCGTCATCGGGCTCAAGGTCCAGCCCCTCCTTGACGTCGCGGAAGAAGGGTTGCGGGAAAAACTGGACTCGCTGTATATGGGCACCCCGGATACCGGTTCTCCGTTCGGGCCGGAAATCGCCAAGCAAATGGCCCGATCCTATGTCGATTTCTATCTCTACTACGCGCGGCAGGTAGAGACCGTCGTCTTCGGACTCACCGTTGACGGCACCGGTGTCACCGTCGAGAAGCTGGTTGAGGCCAAGCCGGGCTCAACGCTGGCCAAGTTTCTCATGGCCCAGAAGAAAGGGAAGCTGTCTTTGGCCCGGTATCTTCAGCCCTCCCCCTGGATGGTCGTCGCCGGGCGGATTGAAAAACCGGAGATGGTACTGAAAATATATCGCCGGCTATTTGATGTATTCGACGGGGTGATTACGGAACTGGGCTCTGCCGGGGGAGAAAAGGATATCAGCGGCAAGCTGGCCGCATTCAAGGACACCTACCTGGGTTTGATGGAGACCTATTTCACCCGGTGCGCCGGCGACGAGATGGCATTTTCGCTCTCTTCTTCGCCCGACGCATTCATCTCCGCGGTCTCCCTCCAGAAGATCAGGGATCGGAAAGCCTACGGGGAGTACATCGCCGGCAGCTTCCTGGAGAACCACGATCTCCTGGCGTTATTCTATGAAAGGCTGGGCATCACGATGGATGTTTCAGGCATTGAGAAGCCGGTTCTTTACAAAGGAGCGGATATATACACGGCCCGGATGACGATTGATTTCAAGAAGCTCCTGAAGAAAGAATCGTTTACCGGTGACGAGCAACGGGTCTTCGCCATTATGGCAGCCCCCATCGTCATGCAGATGGCGGCCACCGATGACCTGGCTGTGACCGAGATGTCCTGGGGAGGGGAGTCCGATATAAAGGCCCGGCTCGACCTGATTGCGGCCGGGAAGAGCTCGTTCGATACGGATCAACTGGGCACCCCCTGGCAGAACGCCAACGGCGTCGTTTATTTCTCCATCAACCGGTACCTGAAGAACCTCCTGGGCTCGATGATTCAGAAGGCCGCCCCGGAGGGGGTCGGGACACCGCAGGCCGAGGTTTTCGAGGCCCTGGGGAAGCTCGATCTGCCCCTGGTTACCTACCTGACCGCGGACGGAGCGACCCTGAAGGCCGTCACCGCGGTTCCCATGGATAAGATCCTGGCGGTCAAGGCGGTCATCGAGGAACTGAAGAGCAAGATGCCCGCTGCCCCCGCGCCCACATCCGGCGGTACCCCGGTGCCTGCCGCCGCCGAGTAACGTCAGCAGCCGGCGTGCCGTAATGAACGGGCACGGATTAAAACGTACCGCAATCCGTTGCCTGCTCTCCGTCTTCGCGTTTCTGGTCTGTGTCCCGGCGTTTCTCTGTTGCGCCGATGATCCCTCGGCGCCGGAAACAACCTCCCGCATTTCTCTTCCTCCGCCGGTCCTGGAGGGTACGGTCTCGCTTGAAGAGGTGATCCACTCCCGGCGTTCGGTTCGTTCATTCCAGGACCGACCGCTCACGCTCCCGGAGATCTCCCAGCTGCTCTGGGCGGCCGGCGGCAAAACCATCGACGGATTGACCGGGGCGACCCGCTCCTGCCCATCGGCGGGAGGCATTTATCCGCTCTTTGTTTACCTGGTCGCTGGCCGGGTCGCCGGCCTGCCGTCCGGTCTTTACCGGTACGAGTGGAAAGATCATGCCCTGGTCATGCTCCAGCCGGGTGATCAACGCTTCCATCTAACAGACGCGGCCTATGGTCAGCCGTGGGTCGCTTCCGCCCCCACCTCCATTGTCATCACCGCCGATATCAGCCGGACGGCGTCCCGCTACGGGGAGAGGGGAGAGAAGCGCTATGTACCCATGGATGCCGGCCACGCCGGCCAGAACGTTTCCCTCCAGGCCCGGGCCCTCGGTCTGGGGAGCGTCATTGTCGGTGCGTTTGACGACAGCCGGGTCGGGGACGTTCTGGGTGTCAAGAAAGAAACCCCGCTCTATATTATACCGGTGGGATGGCCGGTTCCCTGATCCAGCTTCCTGGAGATTCAATGAACCGCGAAGACGAAATGAGCGTAAAGAAAAACATACGATAAAATATCGTCGACCTTTGTTTAAAAATCAGCGAGCCCCGATTTATCGGGGCTCGCTGATTTTTAATAGCGGAGGAGGGATTCGAACCCCCGACACGCGGATTATGATTCCGCTGCTCTAACCGGCTGAGCTACTCCGCCGAAAAAGAAATGTTTCACTACCCGTAAAAAGCGAAACAATATAGTATGGAAAACGAAAGACGACTTCAACAGGAAATATTGCGGCGACGAAGTCGGGGCAATATAAATAACCGCTATGGCGTGAATTGTTGGATGTATACTAAGCCTATAATCATTGTTCGTTTCAATTCATTTTAGAAAAAGCAAGTATCTAAATTAGCGAGCGCAGCTCGCTAATTTATAAAGGAGTCCAGCATGAAAAAGACGCTCAAAGAGATCGCCGGAATGATCGGGGGCGAACTGGCCGGAGACCCTTCCATTACCGTCGGGAAGATCGCCGGCCTGGAGGGAGCGGAGCCCGGCTCTCTGGTCTGGATAGAGAAGAAGAGATATCTGAAAGACGCCGAGAAAACAGCGGCAGCGGCCGTCATCTGCGGCCGCGAGATCGAATCGTCCCTGAAGCCCCTGATCCGGGTCGACAACCCCCGGCTGGCTTTCGCCCGGCTGGCCCAGGTTTTCTTTCCGCCCCGCCGGTTCGCCCCCGGCATTTCTCCCGACGCTACCGTCAGCCCGGAAGCCGGGATCGGGAGCGGGGTCTCGATCCAGCCCCGGGCGGTGATCGAGGCGGGGGTGAAGATCGGCGACCGGACGGTGATCGGCGCGGGGACGTTCATCGGTTTGAATTCAAAGGTGGGCTCCGATACCCGGCTCTACCCCAATGTCACGGTGAATGAAGACGTCGAGATCGGCGATCGCTGTATCATTCACTCCGGGGCGGTCTTAGGCGGGGATGGATTCGGATATGTTCAGGACGAAACCGGGCTCCAGGTCAAGATTCCCCAGGTTGGAAAAGTAATCATCGAGGACAACGTCGAGATCGGCTGTAACGTCTGCGTCGACCGAGCCACTTTCGGCGAGACCATTATCAGAAAGGGAACCAAGATCGACAACCTGGTTCAGATCGCCCACAACGACGATATCGGAGAAAACTGCGCCATATCGGGACTGAGCGCCCTGGCCGGATCGGTTAAAACGGGAAAGAACGTAATCATGGGCGGCCAGTGCGGCATTGCCGACCATGTTGAGATCGGAGATAACGTCATACTGGGCGCCCGGGCCGGGCTTGCCCCCCATAAGAAGGTTAAACCCAACCAGATCCTCTGGGGGGCGCCCGCCCGACCCATCAATGAAGCCAAGCTGCTCTATGTCATGGAATCACGGAAATTGAAGGAGATCATGCAGGAGAGAGAAAGCTGGAAAAAACAGGATGACGCGGCGGATGAAAATGGGAAATAGACGCAGATTATCAAGTTGCCTCTCTAATAGATATATAGTATATTTAAAAGGCTTCTGCAAAATATAAATTAGCGAACCCCGATTTTATCGGGGTAGACTACGGGAGATAATTTATAATGAAGAAAATCACAATGGCTGTTTATCAGGCTGTCCCGGTCTTCTGTCTCAGCCTGCTCGTTTTTCTCTGCCCGGCCGTCGCCGCCGAAACGGCGCCGCCGGAAGCCGTGGCGGCGGCGGAATCGGGGCTGGCCCAGTTTTTAACCGAACTCCCCGACAGTGAGATGGGCAACTTCGGCTTTTTACCGGGTGACCGTCTCTCCGCCGCCCGCGTCGGAATCCCCCTCCAGCTGTACACGATCACGCCGGACGTCCTTTTCAACGCCGCGGCTGACGCATCTGTCGATGCCCTCCTCTCACCCACCGGGAGATGGTTCTTTCCGGTTATCCTGGAGGGAACGCCGCGGGCCATCCTGACGGTGGAGCGGATGGACGGGAAGTGGGAGGCGGTGACGCTCGGGATGACCCCCCTCGCCGGAGAACTGGAGAAGATCCGGCGGCAGTGGCCGGGTGGGGAAGGCTATCATCCGAAACTGGTGGCCGTCTACCAGGCGGCTTCCTATTTCTTCACGGTTCCGGAGAAGGACAATAAGAATTTCACTCCCCTCACCTTCGACGGGGTGGGGTTCAGGGGCTATTATCAGAAGACCGGCCCCGAGTACTCCTCGACCGCCACACTCTCCGAAGTGATCGGGCCGCTCCGGGAGGCGGTGGAGGAAAACATCCGCTTCTATCAAAAGTAGGCACCCGGAGAGCAGAGGATACAATGAAGAAACACATTGCCGTTGTTTTTTTGCTGATTGCCGGACTGCTGTCGGCTGGGGCAATTTCCGCCTCGGCCGGGATCTTGAGTGTCCCGGTGCTTTACCAGCAGCAGGAGCAATGGTGCTGGGCGGCCTCCTGCCAGATGATTCTCTCTTACTACGGTTACTCCTCCACCCAGTGTGACATGGCCAACTGGTGCTTTTATCAGACTTCCTGCTGCAACAACGTGATCTGGCCGTCCGGGACCGGCCCCTCCTGCAACCAGTCGAACTGGATCTTCGGGTACGACCGGGACATGCAGGATGTCCTGGTGGCATGGGGATCGATTTATGGTACCGGCGTATCCTCGTATCTGCTCTGGTCGACACTCACCTCCGAGATCGACTCCAGCCGGCCCTTTGTGATCGGGTTCTCCTGGAGCGGTGGAGGGGGGCACGCCCTGGTCGGCCGGGGATACTCCGGTGGTTATGTCTATTACAACGACCCCTGGCCCGGCAACGGATATATGTACGCGATCTATAGCTGGATGTGTTACGGCTGCTCGGAAGGCGTCTGCCACACCTGGGACGAGAGCTACTGTCTCACCACCAGCCCGGCCGCGGCTGCCGACCGCGCCCCGCTCCAGTTGTTCGCGGGGGATTTTAATGGCGATGCGTATTCCGACATCGCCGTTTTCCGGCCCTCTTCCGGCCTCTGGTCGGTGCGGGGGGTGACCCGGACTTATTTCGGCCGGAGCGGCGATATCCCGGTCCCGGCCGATTTTAACGGGGACAGCCGGGCCGATCTGGCCATCTTCCGCCCCTCCTCCGGGCTCTGGTCGGTGAAGGGGATTACCCGGTTTTATTTCGGCCGGAGCGGCGATATTCCGATCCCGATGCACTACAAGGCGGGCGGCAACACGGCCTGCGTCTTCCGTCCCTCTGCCGGACTTTGGGCGACCCGGGGGGGGAACCGGGTATATTTCGGAAGAAGCGGCGATAACCCGGTGCCCGGCCCCTATGCCAGCCGCGACGGGCGAAGAGGATCCGTCAACTACGCCATCTTCCGCCCCTCCACCGGCCTCTGGTCGATCAAGGGCTTGACCCGGTTGTATTTCGGCCGGAGCGGGGATACCCCGGTCCCGGGGGCGTACACCACAGGTTCTACCGACACCTGGAAACCGGCAATCTTCCGAGCCGCCAGCGGCCTCTGGTCGGTGCGCGGGGTGACCCGGGCCTACTTCGGCCGGAGCGGGGATACCCCGGTCCCGGCCGATTACACCGGCTACTGGGGCGACGAGATGGCGGTCTTCCGGGCCAGCTCCGGCCTCTGGTCGATCCGGGGCGGGAACCGCTATTATTTCGGCCGTTCCGGGGACCTCCCGGCGACGAGATAGAGAATAGGGAATGGGGATTGGGGAATAGGGAATAGCCGCCAATCCCCAATCCCCAATCCCTAATCCCCATTCCCCATCCCCTCTTCCCAAGCTGTCTTTTCCGGTGTATATTTATAAATTGAAAGACTGGAGAGGCATAGGATGAAAGGCAGTCATAAAGCAACAACAGTAGCTCTTTTCATCATGTTCCTCCCTCCCGCTGCAATCACTGCCCGGGCCGACGCCTTGCTCCCCTTCGAACCGGATGACACTCTGGAAGAGATCCGCTACAAGATCGATTATAACGGGTACGATTTCACCGTTGGCAGTAACTGGGTCTTTGACCTGCCGGAAAACGAGAAAACGGCCTTCTTCAGCCGCCGCGCACCTCTCTATCCACGGCGCGGGGGCGCCGGTGACGAGATCGGGCCCCTGGGCGATATCCTCGGCACCTTCGATCTTCCATCCAGCTTCGACTGGCGGAGCTACAACGGGCACAGCTATATCGGCCCCATCAGGGACCAGGGAAACTGCGGATCCTGCTACGCCTTCGCGGCGGCGGCCGCCGCCGAAGGGACCTACAACCGGGCCAACGGTCTCTACGACGGGGACCGGGCTGACTTCTCCGAGGCTTTCATCGCCTTCTGCCTCTCCGACCACTACAGCCAGCACTTCGACGGGTGCGACGGGGCCGACTACGACTACTACGAACTGGAGGCCCTCGTACAGTACGGAATCTGCGGCGAGACGGTTTATCCCTATTCCGACCACGACCAGTCCTGTCCGCTCTCGCCATATCCTTCTCTCCAGCAATTCCAGGCCTGGCATCGGATCCCCTGCAACGATATCGAAGCGATCAAGTCCGCGATCATGACCTACGGGGTGGTCGACGCGGCGGTGGAAGTGGGGAGCGCGTTCGAGAGCTACAGAGGAGGGATTTACCAGGACACCAACACCAGCTGTGGTGCCAGCCCCTGCTACTACACCGATACCAACCACGCCATCTCACTGGTAGGCTGGAACGACAACGGGGGAAACGGATACTGGATCCTCCGGAACTCCTGGGGGACGAGCTGGGGGGAAAGCGGCTACATGCGGATCAGCTATACCTCCGCGTTCGTCTCCTGCGAGGCCGCCTACCTGGTGTACGGGGAAACACCGCCGCCCGCTCCGACGCCGCCCCCGGTCCCGACCCCGCCGCCGGGGCCCACCCCGGCGCCCTATCTCCCGGGGGATTACAATGGCGACGGCACGGCCGACCTGGCCGTCTTCCGGCCCTCAACCGGTCTCTGGGCGGTTAAGAGCGTCACCCGGGCTTACTACGGTGCTTCGGGTGACACCCCGGTTTCCGGGGACTACAACGGAGACCGCCGGTCCGACATCGCCATCTTCCGCCCTGCCAGCGGCCTCTGGGCGATCCGGGGGATCGCCCGGCTCTACTTCGGGAACAGTTGGGCCGTCCCGGCCTCGGGTGACTACACGGGGGCCGGGAAATACACCCCGGCTTTTTTCCGGAACGGATTATGGAAAATAAGGAACGTCACCGATGTCTATTTCGGGCGGACAGGAGATAGCCCGATGGCGAGGTAAACAAAGAACGCATAGCGCATAGAGCAGAGTGCATAGAGACTGGGGAGCTAACTTACTGTTTCGGAATTCCAATAACCGGATAAAATCCGGTTATTGAAATTCCGAAACAGACGAAAAAGCAACCAGGGAAAAATATTTTGTTTAGTTTTGTTACGCTAAAGTCTTACCGTTGTTTATTGAGCAGTTGCATTCAAACTAATTCTTGGATAATCATCGGTCTGATACACGTTTAAAAGGTACAATTCACTCCAATTCTTCTAAATTAGCGCCGGAGGCGCTAATTTACTGCTGAAAACGGCGAAGACAGTGAAACGTTCTCATATAATAATAATAGTGGTATCGTGGGTGCTCATGATCACGGCAATGCCCCGGGCACAAGCTCGTGACTATCCCCTGATGCGGCCGGACCCGGCCACCAAGCGGTCCTGGATAGACTCCTACGAGGCCGCGCCCCGGGCCTACATCGACCCCAATCTCCAGCCGCGCCGGGGTTCGCTAAGCCTTCTCAGCCACCTCCAGTACACCCCCTCCCAGCGGGACCAGGACTCCTGCGGCAACTGCTGGGCCTGGGCGGGGACCGGCTGCCTGGCCATCGCCCTTGATGTGCAGGAGAGCATCAAGGACCGCCTCTCCATCCAGTACCTCAACAACTGCGGGACCGAGATCTCCTGCTGTCAAGGTGGCTGGCTATACAACGTGGTTAATTTTTACGGGAGCGTGAAAAAGGCCGTTCCCTGGTCAAACACCGGGGCATCCTGGCAGGACGGAGGTGGATCGTGCAATTCAACCTGCAGTAACGTCTCAACCTCGCCCAGTTATGCCATCTCCTCCACATCCTATTCGAGCGTGACGACCCACAACGTCGGCCAGACCACCGCCGTCAATAACCTGAAGAACGTTCTCAGCCAGGGGAAGGCGATCTGGTTCGGCTTCTTCATGTCCACCAACGCCGACTGGACCAGCTTTGAGAATTTCTGGGATCAGCAGGCTGAAACGGCGGTCTGGGATTTCGACCCGACCTGCGGCAAGACGCCGGACGCCGGCACGGGGGGGCACGCGGTGCTCTGTGTCGGCTACAACGACGATGATTCCCAGAACAGCTACTGGATCATGCTCAACTCCTGGGGGACCACCCTCGGGCGGCCCAACGGTCTCTTCCGTGTCGCCATGGACATGGACTACGATTGCGTGGAAGGCGGCGGCTGGGGCGACTACAACCATTATTGGCAGACCATCGATGTGACCTTTGGCGACGTCGGCGCGCCGACCCCCGTTGTCAACCCGACCCCGGTCACCGGTCCGACGCCGCCCCCCGGCGGGACCGGAGACACGTTCGGGTCTCCGCTCATTATCCCGGCCAACTACCGCGCCGGCGGGAGCAATGCCGGGTTCACCGATGACTACCAGGTGTATGACGGCTGGATCAGCGGGGAGACGGGGCCCGACCTGGTCTACCGCTTCACCACTTCCGGCGCCGGGGGGCTTGTTATTCATCTGACCGGACTCTCGGAGGACCTCGATGTATTTCTCTGCGACGGTCCCTCGGTCAATTCGGTCTCTGCCTCCAGTTACGGACCGGGCACATCGTCGGAGCAGATCGAGATCGCCAGCGCCCCCGCCGGGACCTATTACCTGGTAATTGACGGCTGGTGGGGCGCGGTGAGTTCATACGCATTGAGTATCGCCTCCGATTTCGCCGCCCCCACACCGGTTCCGGGCCCGACACCCGTCCCGGGGACTGTCTCCCATGCCGGTGATTATAATGGGGACGGATACGACGACATCGCCATTTTCCGGTCTTCCTGCGGTCTCTGGGCGATCCGGGGGGTGACCCGGGCCTACTTCGGAAAAAGCGGCGACCTGCCCGTCCCGGGAGATTATGACGGCGACGGCCGCTACGAAGTGACCGTATTCCGGAACAGCTCGGCTCTCTGGGCGATCCGGGGGATCACCCGGATCTACTTCGGGAAGACCGGCGACCGCCCGGTGCCGAGCGATTATGACGGGAACGGCACCTTTGAGCCGGCCTTTTTCCGAAAAGGCCTCTGGGCCGCCCGGGGGGTGACCAGGGCTTATTTCGGTATCGCCGGCGATCTTCCGGCCATCCGCTGACCTCCTTTCTTCCAGCGGTTCTTTGTGCGTTATCTGTACTTTACCTTGACAGGCGGTAATTATGTGAGTATACTTTAATATGCGAATTGCTTTTTGACATATTGCCACGTATTTTAAAATGCAGGAAAGGCAAGACGTGATATTATTTTTTATAATAACCTCTTCGAGTAAGGTATAGCTAAATGACAGCGCCATATTTTCGCCGCCTGGGGATATCGTTTTTTCTTTGTTGCAGTCTTTTCCTCTCTCCGGCCTTTTCCCCCGCCCAGCAATTAAAGGTCATCGTCCCCGCCGGGAGCAAGGCCGGTCTGGCCTCCACCGGCAGTCTGATCGCCGACCGCGGATCATACCTTGTTTACCAGGTTCCGGTTTCCACTTTGAAAAGCCTGGCTCGAACCCCCGGTTTTCAACCGCGCCCCGACTTCGACCGGATCGAGCTCAATCGGGTGGCAATCGATACCGCCGCCGGAGCACCCGCGGTCCCGGCGCGCCTCGCCGCGGCCGAGGCGGGTGATCGGTTGATGCTGGTCCAGTTTTCCGCCCCACCGATTGATTCCGACCTGGCCCTGGTGGCGGGGGCGGGGGCGGAGATCGTCCAGTACGTTCCCCAGAACGCTTACATCATCTGGGTCCCCGCCGGCGCGGCGGGCTCGATGGAGAAGGCGGCCCTCTCTCCCGTGGTCCAGTACTACGGGCCCTACCACCCTTATTACGCCCTTTCCCCCCGGCTGGACGGAGCGGAAGACCAGATCGCCGTCACCGTCCAGTTCTACAACTACGGGGAAGAGGCGCGGACCGATGCCGAGAAGGTGGCCGCCGGGGCGGCCCGCGTGATCATGAAGCCGACCGAGGCGCTGGGCGGACTCTATATCAACGTCCGGGTGGTCGTCCCCGCCGCCGACCTATCCTCTTTAGCCTCCCTCCCCGGCGTGATCACGGTCGAGCCTTACGTTGAGCCGGAGCTCTACGGCGAGCGGCAGGACCAGGTGATCGCCCTGAACTTGAACGTAGGCGAGACCGGCCCCTCCGGCCCGGGATATCTCGCCTGGCTTGGTTTATTCGGCTTTCCCACCGCCCCCGGCGAGTATCCGATCATCGACATCGTCGATGACGGATTCGACACGGGGAACGCCGCCAACCCCGGCAACTCCGAGTTCCGCGAACTCAACAACCCGGCGCTCTCTTCACGCTGCGTATACGCGATTATCGCCGCCGGGGCATCGGGCTTCGGTCCCGAGGGGGTGGACGGGCACGGGACCATCAACTGCTCGATCGTCGGCGGTTACAACGACGGCGTGGGGTCGCCCGCCAACGTCGATTCCCAGGGCTACCACTGGGGGCTCGGTGTCTCCCCCTACGGCCGGATCGCCTCGACCAGGATCTTCGGTCCTTCCGGCTGGTCTTACCCCGACGAGGACCTGATGGTGAGCAATCAATACGCCGCCGGTGTCCGGACCACCTCCAACTCCTGGGGCGCCAACGTCTACGGAGCCTACGACGCCGACGCCCAGGCCTACGACCGCCGGACCCGGGACGCCCAGTCCGGAACACCGGGCAACCAGGAAATGCTCTTCGTCTTCGCCGCCGGTAACGCCGGTTCCGGCGCCGGTTCGGTGGGAACACCGGGAACGGCCAAAAACGTGATCACCGTGGGGGCGAGCGAGAACGAGGACATCGCATTGAACTACACCGATGGTTGCGGGGTGGGACCCTCCGGTGCGAACAACATCCAGGACATCATCAATTTCTCCAGCCGCGGCCCCTGCGACGACGGACGGGTCAAGCCCGAGATCGTCGCCCCCGGGACCCACATCCACGGTGCCGCCTCCTACTACGCGGGTTATACCGGCTACAGCGTTTGCGACAAGTACAACCCCGCCGGGCAGACCAAGTACGCCGAGTCATCGGGGACGAGCCACTCGACCCCGGCGATCGCCGGCGGCCTCTCCCTCCTCGTCAACTACCTCTCCCGGGGGCACGGGATCGGCGATCCCAGCCCGGCCCTGCGCAAGGCGTGCATCATCAACTCCTCCTACTTCCTGACCGGCGTGTCCGCCAACGACGATCTCCCCAGCAACAGCCAGGGTTTCGGAATGATCAACCTCGATCTGGCCTTCGATCAGACGGTCAACCGCATCTTCGTCGATCAGACCGAGGTCCTCCACAACTCCGGCGACACCTACCAGATCTCCTTCTCGATCAACAACAGCTTGGAGCCCTTCCGGGCCGCGCTCGCCTGGACCGATGAGCCGGGACCTACCTCGGGCGCCGCCTATGTTAACGATCTGGATCTGGAGGTGGACGTGGGCGGGGTTACGTATCTGGGCAATAACTTCACCCTCGGTGTCTCCCAGAGCGGCGGGTCCGCCGACCCTAGAAACAACACCGAGTGCGTTTTCCTCCCCGCCGGCAGCAGCGGGAGTGTCACCGTGACCGTCCGGGGAACCACCATCGCCGGCGACGGGGTACCCGGCAACGGCGACGCCACCGACCAGGACTTCGCCCTTGCCATCTACAACGCCCTGACCTCCACCCCCACCCCCACCCCGGAAGGCTACAAGACGCCGACTCCAACCCCGACAACCACCCCCACGCCGGAAGGGTATAAAACCGTCACCCCCACACCCTCGGTTACGCCTACGGCAACGCCCTCTCCATACGATAAAATATTTGAGTACGACGTGGAAACGCCGACCGGGGATAGCCAGTGTCTGGGAGTGGAATTCGACGGTGTCAATTACTGGATAACCGGAGGGAACTCCGGTTCCGATCCTAATAAGTTATACAAACTCGACAACACCTGCAGCAGTGTTATTGCCGCCTACAACCAGCCCGCTCATTCCACCGGCTGGGGCTGGAGGGATCTCGCTTTCGACGGCGCCTATCTCTATGCTTCCGTAACCGGCAATATTGATCAGATTAATCCCGCCACCGGTTCATGGACCGGGGTCAGTATCCCGGGCCCGCTTACCCCGAATCGGGGATTGGCTTACGACCCGGCCACGGATCATTTCTGGACCGCAAACTTTAGCTCCGACATCTATGAGATTGACCGGAGCGGGACCGTCATCAACTCCTACGGTAACGCGAACTCTATCTACGGATTGGCCTGGGATGATGTCAGTCAGGACGGCCCCTGGCTGTGGGCCTATTCCCAGGATGGGCCGCCGTATGTACTTATATCCCAGTTCGATCCCTCGAGCGGAGTCTATACTGGTGTCACCCACCTGGGTGTATATCATAACTACAGCGGCGATATGGCCGGTGGAGCCACATTTGCCCGGATGGGAGCGAAAGCGGTGTTTATCGGATTAACCCAGGATACACCCGATCTCATATTCGGATTGGGTGTTGGGCCCGCCGTCACAGTCACCCCCACCCCGGAAGGCTACAAGACGCCGACTCCAACCCCGACAACCACGCTCACGCCGGAGGGCTACAAAACGCCGACCCCGACCGCCACCCCTTCGCCGGACTATTGCAGCGCGAGCGGCGGGTGCGACGAGTATATCACACGCGTACAATTCAACACGATCGACAATTCCAGCGGATGCGGAGGGTATGCCGATTACACGGCGCTCTCAACCGTCATCACTCGTGAGGCCGCCTACGGCATCACCGTCACCAATCCGGTCCTCTACACCGGCGATGCGTGCGATGTGTGGGTGGACTGGAACCGGAACCGGAGTTTCTCCGATGCCGGGGAAAGCACGACGCTCAGCGGCGGCCCGGCTGTGTTCACCGGCACGATCACGGGCCCCGCGGGCGCGCTGCTGGGTGAGACTCGTCTGCGGATCAGGTTGCGGTACTATGAAGATGTCGAACCCTGCGGGGATTTCACCTACGGCGAAGTCGAGGACTATACCGTGATAGTGGTGCCGTTGGTCACCCCCACCCCCACCCCGGAAGGCTACAAGACTCCGACTCCAACCCCGACAACCACGCCCACGCCGGAGGGCTACAAAACGCCGACCCCGACCGCCACCCCTTCGCCGGGTTATTGCAGCGCGAGCGGCGGTTGCGACGAGTATATCGCACGCGTGCAATTCAACATGATCGACAATTCCAGCGGATGCGAAGGGTATGCCGATTACACGGCGCTTTCGACCGTCATCAGTCGTGAGGCCGCCTACGGCATCACCGTCACCAATCCGGTTCTCTACACCGGCGATGCGTGCGATGTGTGGGTGGACTGGAACCAGAACCGGAGTTTCTACGATGCCGGGGAGAGTACGACGCTCAACGGCGGCCCGAATGTGTTCACCGGCACGATCACGGGCCCGGCGGGCGCGCTGCTGAATGAGACTCGTCTGCGGATCAGGTTGCGGTACTATGAAGATGTCGAACCCTGCGGGGATTTCACCTACGGCGAAGTCGAGGACTATACTGTGATAGTGGTGCCGTTGGTCACCCCCACCCCGGAAGGCTACAAGACGCCGACTCCAACCCCGACAACCACGCCCACGCCATCGGTAACACCAACACCAACTGTGACGCCCACGCCGTCCGTCACGCCAACACCGATTACGCCCACGCCGTACGTGACACCAACGCCCACGCCCTCGGTGACACCAATACCGATACCCAGTGCGACCCCGACGCCCGAGTACTGTCATCCCGCCCTGGAGATTGCCGACCTGGAAGATCTGTGGCTGGCGCAGACCCGAGCTTCCGTCGGTGACGGATGGAGGTACAACATCACCAAGGCGGCCCCGGCTGCCGATCTGTACGGGTACATTGAGGACAATGCCGGCACGTTTGTCGACCAGAGCGCGTATGCCTGCCAGCCGGTGGCGGTGCGAATTGCCCGGGTAAATGAGGACGTAAATATTCTGGAAGGGGACTACCTGAGGGTGACCTTCGGCGGCGGGACGGAAGTGAATGTTTATCCTCCGGCTTTAAGCGGTAATATAGATACTTACTATTATATCGGCGCCGACGGGAGCACCTATGTTGACCGCTGGCTCTGCGAGCCGGCCAAAGCGGTACCGACGCCGACACTGACGGCCACCCCCACACCAACGCCAACTCCCACTCCCACAGTACCGCCGACCCCGGCGCCTACCGTATCTCCGACACCGGCGCCCACCGTACCGCCGACCCCGGCGCCCACCGCACCGCCGACCCCGGCGCCTACCGTACCTCCGACCCCGGCGCCCACCGCACCTCCGACCCCGGCGCCCACCGTATCTCCGACCCCGGCGCCGAGCCCCACCCCCACCTGTGGTCCGATCGTGCCCCTGGAAAGGTTAGTTATCGAATCCGGAGATTATGACGGCGATGGCACCGATGACGTCGCCATCTTCCGGGAGAGTTCCGGTTTGTGGGCGATCAGAGGAGTATCCCGGGTCTATTTCGGAGGCGTTTCCGACCAGCCGGTTCCCGACGACTATGACGGAGACGGGGTAATAGAAATTGCCGTCTTCCGCGGAAGTTCCGGCAGTTGGACGATTCGGGGCTTGACCAGGGTTTATTTCGGAACCACTGGCGATATTCCGGTCCCCGGTGATTACGACGGTAACGGAAGCGCCGATATCGGAACCTTCCGGGATTCCTCCGGTCTCTGGATGATCAGAGATGTGACCCGGGTAAATTTCGGAAAAGCTGATGATTGGCCGGTGCCCGGTGATTATGATGGAGACGGCACCGGGGAAATCGGTATCTTCCGGCCCGGGTGCGGTCTCTGGGCGATCCGGGGAGTATTCCGGCTTTACTTCGGCAAGGATGAGGACTGGCCCCGCCCGGGCGACTATGACGGAGACGGGACCTGGAACGTGGGTATCTTCCGCCGCCCGGTCGGTTTGTGGGCTCTCCGCGGCATTACCCGCCTCTACTATGGCTGTTGTCTTGACTGGCCGGTCCCGGCCGATTACGACGGCAGCGGCACCGAAGACACCGGCATCTTCCGCGGAAGCTCCGGTCTCTGGGCGATAAAAGGAGTCTCAAGAGCCTACTTCGGCACCTCAGGGGATATTCCGGTGACGAGGTAGGGGGGAAAGTTATCCCCCTGCCGGGGAAATTAGGTTTGGGGAATGCCAGACGATCCACCTGAACACTTCATTCCAACCCCTGACATTCTCTGTACGGGGTTTTAATACACAATGTGAGAAGGGAGAGAAAAGTTAAGAAATGATCCCCTTCTGTCTACCCCGGCGCCCACGGTGCCGACGATGACGACGACACTGACGCCGATCGCCATCCCCACGGCAGTCGCCACCCGGACCCCGGCGCCCCGCCCCACCCCCAATCTCAGAAGGATCATCCGCCTATCCACCATCGTCCGCCGCGTACACTGTGAGCCTTACTTACAAATCGAATTGGATTATATGAGATAAGACTAAATTGTGCCAACAGTTGTTGTTACTTGTAAACTTTAATTGACACTTTCATCTAACAATAGCCGTGTCAGGAGGATTGGATTTTTTTAAAAAAAGTTGAATCTCGTTGACTACTAAAATATTACGCAAACACACACCCGAGAAATCTAAGTGTGGCACGGTTTTTGCATATAAATAAGCCACAATGCTATAGTAAATTCCATCAAAATCCAAGAATATAGTCGGAGTGCCCATCAATAAGGAAAACCTGGAAGCTATTGGGATATGAGGAAGCTTGAGTTTAAAAAAAATCTAAGGAAACATGTTCACGTTTCTCTGGAGTGACCAGCGCTCCGCAACATGATGAACTGATTCACCTGCCGGGTAAACCGGCAGGGATCTTTGTGCGTATTTTACCTTGACTTAGCACTAATTATGTGATTATACTTTAATACAGACGTAAATTCATTTTATTCCGTGCTTTTTGACCAAATATGGTTGCCCATATTTTTTAAAATGCAGGAAAGGCAAGACGTGATATTATTTATAATAATCTCAAGGACAAGGAGATAGCTAATGACAGCGCCATATTTTCGCCGCCTGTGGATATCGTTTTTTATTTGTTGCGGCCTTTTCCTCTTTCCGGCTTTTTCCCGCGCCCAGTCTCCATTCGGCTCTACTGCAGCCTGGGGGGAAGCGGCTAAACTGGCCCAGATCAGAAGTGCGATTGCGGAGAAAGATTTTCACTGGACAGCCCGAGATTATGGAAGAGAGTTCGCGCTCGGCGCCATCATTAAAGAGGAAGAGAACGGGATTGAGCCCCCGACGATGGAGCAGGTGGAATCGCTGCCGGACTCGGTTGACTGGCGCAGTAACGGCGGCAATTTTGTCTCCCCGGTGAAAAATCAGGCCAGCTGCGGCTCCTGCTGGGCCTTCGCCGCCGTCGGTTCTCTGGAATCCCTGGTCTGCATCTCGCACAATACCCCGGGCCAGTTTCTGGATCTTGCCGAGCAGATCCTGGTCTCCTGCTGTACAGGAAATTACGGCTGCAGTGGCGGCTACATGGATATCACGGCCCAGTTCATGCGGGATGAAGGCACGTATCTGGAAACCTGTTTCCCTTACACGGCCACCAACAATAACTGCGGCAATGCCTGCGCCGGATGGGGAGCCCTGGCTTACAAAATTGACGGCTTTTCCTTTGTTCCCCGTACCGTGGCCACGCTTAAATCAGCGGTCTATAGCTATGGCCCGACCCAGGTCGCTTTTTATGTTTACTCCGACTTCCAGTCCTACAGCGGCGGGGTCTATGAGTACGCTTGGGGTTCTTATTTGGGCGGGCATGCCGTGCTGCTGATCGGCTATCAGGACACCCCCGGTCAGTACGGCGGCGGTTATTTCATCGTCAAAAACAGCTGGGGAACTTCCTGGGGTGAGAGCGGATTTTTCCGGATCGGCTACAGCCAGGTCACCAACTCGGTGACTTTCGGGAGCAGCTCCTACGCCTATACCTACCTGCCTCCCACCACCCCCACCCCCACCCCGGAAGACTACAAGACGCCGACTCCAACCCCGACAACCACGCCCACGCCGGAGGGCTACAAAACGGCGACCCCGACCGCCACCCCTTTGCCGAGCTATTGCAGCGCGAGCGGCGGTTGCGACGAGTATATCGCACGCGTGCAATTCAACACGATCGACAATTCCAGCGGATGCGGAGGGTATGCCGATTACACGGCGCTCTCGACCGTCATCAGTAGTGAGACCGCCTACGGCATCACCGTCACCAATCCGGTCCTCTACACCGGCGATGCGTGCGATGTGTGGGTGGACTGGAACCGGAACGGGAGTTTCTCCGATGCCGGGGAGAGCACGACGCTCAGCGGCGGCCCGGCTGTGTTCACCGGCACAATCACGAGCCCCGCGGGAGCGCCGCTGGGGGAGACCCGTCTGCGGATCAGGTTGCGGTACTATGAAAATGTCGAACCCTGCGGGGATTTCACTTACGGCGAAGTCGAGGACTATACCGTGATAGTGGTGTCGTTGATCACCCTCACCCCGACACCGGAGGGTTACCACACCCCCTCACCGTCGCCCACACCGGTTACCACCCCTACCCCGAGGACAGTTACAAAATATCCAATCGACGATTCTTATGTAAGGAGCTGGACCCCGGATACTGTTTATGGCGCGGCTGGGGCCTTCACAGTGAATCCAAGAACAGCAGATATTTGCAGGGTATATATTAAATTTGATTTATCCGACATCCCTTCCGGGGAGACAATATCGTCGGCAATATTAAGGTATTATTATTTTGGTTGGTGGGAAGCGGACCCTGCCGGCAGGATAAATGATATGTATAAAATAACCGGCAATTGGGATGAAGGCACCTTAACCTGGAATAACAAGCCAGGCTATGATATGTCGGTATGTGGGTCTTATACCGTGCCGTATTCTTTCGGGTGGATAGAAACTGACGTTACCCAATATGTTCAGGATAAAGTGAATGGGGAAATGGACTACGGAATTTTGGTAAAGGACCGTAATGAACAGCCGCTAGGGTTGAATACAAATCCTATAATGTACTCAAAAGAATATAATGGTTTAAACCCGGAGCTCGTAATCGAATTTTCAATGCCAGCGTCGACCCCCACCCCCACCCCGGAAGGCTACACGACGCCGACTCCACCCCCGACAACCACGCCCACGCCGGAGGGCTATAAAACGGCGACCCCGACCGCCACCCCTTTGCCGAACTATTGCAGCGCGAGTGGCGAGTACGACGAGTATATCGCCCGCGTGCAATTCAACACGATCGACAATTCCAGCGGACGCGAAGGGTATGCCGATTACACGGCGTTCTCAACCGTCGTCACTCGTGAAGCCGCCTACGGCATCACCGTCACCAATCCGGTCCCCTGGGACGGCGATGCGTGCGATGTGTGGGTGGACTGGAACCAGAACGGGAGTTTCTACGATGCCGGGGAGAGCACGACGCTCAGCGGCGGCCCGGGTGTGTTCACCGGCACGATCACGGGCCCGGCGGGCGCGCTACTGGGGGAGACCCGTCTGCGGATCAGGTTGCGGTACTATCAAGATGTCGAACCCTGCGGGGATTTCACCTACGGCGAAGTCGAGGACTATACCGTGATAGTGGTACCGTCGGACGTGTTAACGGTGGCGCCCGATGAGGCGTTTGAGTCCGCGGGCACTCCGGGCGGGCCCTTTGACCCGGCATCGAAGACCTACACGCTGACGAACCTGGGCGGGGAGAGCCTCGACTGGACCGCCGGGGCGACGGCGGATTGGCTGACGGTGGCGCCCGGCAGCGGGGGTCTGGCCGCGGGGGCCTCGACGGAGGTCGAGGTGAGCCTGAACGCAAACGCCGGCGCGCTGATACCGGGAGACTATGAGGATATCGTCACGTTTGCCAACATTTCTTCCGGCTTTACCCGGACGCGCGGCGTTTCTCTGACCGTGATCGCCATTCCCGGCCAGATTGCGGTGGAAGACTCGATCCCGCCGACTGACGATCACGAGATGCCCTTCGGCGAGGTGATTGTCGGCACTTCCCGCACCGAGCAGGTGACGGTGCACAACACCGACCCGACGTATAACCTGGTGGTGGACGGGATCGAATTGACGGGCGGCCATTCCCCGGCCTCGCTTTCAGCGCCGGGAACGGAGGAAGATAGCCTGGACACGAACTCGCGCAAGGGAAAGACAAAATTGCCGATCGAGTCGGA
>JAZDIV010000084.1:0-53160 GCA_043804695.1 PVC group bacterium
TGTTAATTTCAATCTGATATTATTTGCATGATTGCCCGGAGAATTAATCGTTGTTTGACTTGGGATTAATTATTTGCTACTGTGAATAATCTGCGGCTGATGACCGGTTTTTGCCATCCGGTCGAAATAGAGATGAACACCCTCTCCGTGAGAACTCCAAACCAGCCTGACCGGTAACAGATAATGCCCCAGCACTGAACAGTGGAGACCTTAGCAAACAGGGCGGCGGTATGGAAAGAAAAAGATTGATCAGATTGATCCTTAACGGTCTCTGGGGCTTGTTGGTCGTCGTTATTCTGCTTCTCTTCTTCAAGAATCGCCTGGCCGGTCTCCCGGGTTTTTTGACCAAGCTGAAACGGGAGCCGCCGGCGATCGTATCCGGCTTCAAGCCCCGGGAAATGGCCGGCTTCAGCTGTTCTTTCCGGAGCCCGGAAGACCTGGCGATCTGGAAGACAAACGGGACCCGTCTCGAGCCGTCCGGCCCGCTCCTCGGAGCGAGCGACAGCTGGGCGAAGGCGACATATTATCCGGCGGAGGTGCCCGGCCTGCTCTGGACGGATGAAACAATGGGGGTGATGGACTGGCGGCAGGCGGACGGCTTCTCTTTCACGGCGTATAATCCCCAGTCCTGGCCCATCGATCTCAAGGTGAAAATCAAGGACGTTTCCGGGAACGTGTATCAAAAAAATGCGGTTCTCCCTCCCCGGGAGCAGACAACGATCCGGATCCCGATGGCGGAGATCGCCACCCGGCTTGACCTGAGCCGGGTATCCTACCTCAATCTCTTTCTCTGGCAGCCGTCAACCGAGACCGTCATCTATTACTCCGATCTCTCCTTTTCCTCCCCCGGTGCCCCCCGTTCTTCCTCTGCGCTGGTCAGGTTCATGGGGCTGGAGTTCCCGGCCTCCGCCAGGAGCGGCGAGACCGTGGAAGGAGCATTTTATTTCATCGTCCACCAGCAGCTGTCGGGAGATAACATCCTCCTTCTCCGGCTGCGGCAGGGGGAAAGTCTCTTTCCGCTGGCCCGGCTGGACCCTCCCTTTCCCACCAGCAAATGGCGCCCCGGGCAGCTTGCCAAGATCGGTCCTTTGCCGATCACCATCCCGGAGACGGTGCCGCCCGGCGTCTATCAGCTGGAGGCGGTTCTCGCCCAGCCGCTCCCCGATGACGGAGGCCCGGAGTATTTCTTCCAGTCCTATGACAACCCGGAGATCGACGGCTTCGCGGTCAATGAAATAACCGTGACGGATGATGGGGGTACATGATAGCCTGAGCTTACTGAAAAGTAAGCTTTAAAATTTCGAACAGGGTCTATCCTGTTCCCCGTCATTGAACAGGGGTGGGTATCCAGTTAGGGGTCATCACGTTATGGATAGCAACGCCATGTAAGGAGCCGCGTGAAAAACAAACTGTGCCTGATCGTATCGATCCCGGTCTTTTTAGCCCTGCTTGCCCCGGGGGAACTTTTGGCGGAGGAGTACGGGAGCCACAAGACGGAGATCCGGGAGGGCGAGCCCCGGCTGGCCTTTGTCAGTTTCAATTTCCCGACGGAGATTGTCCAGGGGGAGCTGGTCTCCGCCAGCCTGTTCTTCAGGGCCATAAAACCGCTGGAAAAACCGGAGAAGGTGTTTTTTCACCTGGTGAAACCGGGTCGGCAGGAGACCGTGTACAACGCGGACTTCTTCCCCCGGCATTCAACCCTTCTCTGGGATGTCAACCAGGTGGTGGAGGCGGGTCCTTTCGAGCTGGCCATCCCCGATAACCTGGAACCGGGAGAGTACGAGGTCCGGGCGGGACTGATGGAGATCGTGAGAGAGGAGTCGCAGGTTCGCTATGTCCGGGAGCCCTATATCAACACCGGGATCAAGGATTTCGGCATCGGCAAGCTGACGGTGACCAAAACGGACGTCCCCGATGATCCCGGGCCGAGCGAATTTGACCTGGTCTCTTTCAACAACGAGCAGGATATTATCTTCTGGGAGACCCTGGGGGCCACGGTCGAGTTCTTTAAATATGACGATGAAGATGAGCAGAGTACCACCGCCGCCAAGGTCACGATCCTTCCCGGGCCAGGATACCCGGGCGTCATCCTGGAGAATGTCTTCCAGATCCTGCCCCGGTCCGGCGACTGGTCCCTCTATGACACTCTTCAGATGCAGTTCTTTGTCCCGGCCGAGGGGAAGGCGGCGGGATTCTTCCTCCAGATCACCGACTATTCAGGTCAGATGTTTCAGACCACGGTATCCCTTCTGCCGGGAAAAACCAGCACGATAGACCTGAGCATGGTCGACCTGAGCGGCAAGATCAACGTCTCCTCGATCATGCGGGTGAAGCTCTTTGTCATGGCTCCGTCGCATCCCGTTACCTTCTATATCTCCCGGTCGCGCCTCATTTCCCGGGGGATGCCGACGGGGAAGCCGGCGGTCACCTTTGTCCGCCTGGAGGCGCCCGAGAAGGTCAAGCGGGGCCAGCCCTTCCGGGTCCGGGGGGTGTTTAGCCTTGACCAGCCGGTCTTCCAGACGCACAAGATGTTTGTTCATGTCTACCGGGTGAACGATGGCGCGGGGCGCGTGATGACGGACGCCCACCTCACTCCCCCGATCAGGGGGTGGGGGCTGAATCAGGAGGTCGGGGTCGATTCGGCTCCGCTGCTGATCAGGCCCGACGCGCCCCCCGGCACGTACGTGGTCAGGATGGGGCTCTACCTGATCGCTTATACAGACGGGGGCGGGTATGTCAAGATCGATGACTGGAATGCCTACGGGGGGAAGGAAGAAGTCATCAATGTCATGCAGTCGGACGGCCCCATCGACTACATCAAGCAGCCCTACACCAATCCCGATATCCAGGGCTGGGAGGTCGGGACCATCGCCGTTGAATGAGATTTATAAATTAGCGCCTGCGGCGCTAATTATCAAGTAGTACTTTTAAAAGTGTTCTTATCATAAATATGCGCCGAAGGCGCACATTTATAGGGGGGGATCGCGGTGCGGAATCGCCGGTGCAAGATGCTGGTCATCGGCGCCGTAGCCGTCGCGGCGGCGGCCGCCGTTTTCTGGTTTATCCTTTTTGACGCCCTGGTCCTGGAGCCGAACTGGATCGTGGTGGAACGGGTGGTGATTGAGGACGAGGTTCTGGCCCGGGCTCTGGGCGGCCTCGCCATCGCCCAGATCTCCGACCTGCACCTCCGGGGTAAACTGGGGTTCCGGGAGGAAGAACTGATCCGGAAACTCAACCGGCTTTCCCCCGATATCATCGTCTTCACCGGCGACCTGGTGGAAGACGGAACCGCGGCGCCGCTGGCGGCCGAGTTTATCCGCCGGCTTAAGCCCGCGTTATGGTGCTACGGGATCCTGGGGAATGCCGACCGCAGGTATCTCTCGGGGGAAACCTACCGGGAAAACTGGAAGCGTTCCGGCCTCTCCCTGATCGGAGGGAAATGCCTGCCGATGGGAGGAAAGGGGGAGGGGATTTTCTGGCTGGGAGGGATCGACTTCCCCGGTTACGAAGCGCCGGGGATGGAGGAGGAGATCGACCGGATTATGGAGGAAGTCCCTCCCGGGGCGCCGCTGATCTTTCTCTCCTATGATCCCGACCTGGCGCCGCTCCTGATCCGGAAAGGCGCCGACCTGGTCCTCTCCGGCGACACGCACGGCGGCCTGATCGGACTCCCCGGATGGCCGAAGATCTTTCATCGTTTTTTCCGCCGGACCTCTTTCATCCGGGGGCTCTTTGCCATCGACGGGGGAATCCTCTATGTCAACCGGGGCATCGCTCCCAAGGGACTGCCTCTCCGGTTTCTCTGTCCGCCGGAGATAACCCTGTTCCAATTTAAATGAGCGAGCTGCGCTCGCTAATTTACTGTTTCGCTTCCGTTGGCAGTCCGGAACGTCCTGATCACTGATCACTGATTACTGATTACTGATTACTTCTTTCCCCGAGATAGCTTTTTAGCCCATAAAAACGGAATATGGCCACAATGACCAGAATCCCCGTCCTCATGTATCACAGCGTCAGCGATTCGGAGGAGTACGGCGGATTGCCGTCCTCCTGCCGGCCGATCGGCTACCGGTTGACGGTCAGCGGCTTCGAAGATCATCTGGCCGGTTTGCGGGAGGGGGGCTGGAGCACCGTCTCCCTGGCCGGCCTCGCGGCCGCCCGGGAGGGGAGGGGAGAGCTCCCCGGGAAGCCGGTTGTGCTCACCTTTGATGACGGGTATGCCGACAACGCGCAGGCGGTTCTTCCCCGCCTGCTGGCCTGTGGTTTTCGAGCGACCTTCTTTCTCAGCGTGTCGTCTCTGGGGGAGCCGGGGATGATGGATTTCCCGGCGGCCGCGCGTCTGCTGGATGCCGGCATGGAGATCGGCTCCCACGGGATGGGCCACCGGCTCTTATCCGGCCTGGCTGAACCGGCGCTCCGCTGGGAACTGGATGAATCCCGCCGGCGCCTGGGCGATGGACTCGGGACCGGGATAGATTTCTTCTCTCTTCCCCGCGGTTTCCTGCCGCCGTCCCTTCCGGAACTGGCGCGCGCCGCCGGCTATCGCGGCCTCTGCACCTCCCGTCCGGGGTTTTATACCGGGAGAACCGACCCGTTTGACATCCCCCGGTTCCCGGTGAGATCCCGGTGGGGGCGCCGGGAGCTGGAGGGGGTTCTGACCGGCCGCGGATGGGACTGCCGGAGGATCATGGCCGCCGAGAAGATCCGTTCCCTGCTCAGGAGGCGTTTCCGCTTTACCGTTTTTGCCGGGCAAAAACGGTAACGGGGGATTTTTACCGAGTTAAATTATGGACATGAACCTGTATGGATTGTACACCGGAAGCAACGACTGACCGGCCGGGGACCGGGGCCTGGAAGAAGGCTGCTCCAGCGGTGCTCCTGGCCCTGGTTTTAATTGTTGTCTTCTGGCCGACGCTCCGCTGGATGAACGAACGGTTCTTCGAGGAGAACTCGTATTACGGCCACGGCTGGCTGATCGCGGCGGCGATCGGCTTCTTGCTTTACCAGCGCCGGGGAGCGATTACCCGTCAACCGGCTCGTCCGAGCTGGCGGGGCCTGGCGGTGGCGGCCGGGGGGCTGTTGCTTCACCTGGTCGCCCAATTTTTCGGGGTTAACTTTCTCTCCGCGGCGTCCCTCCCCGTTGTTGTCATCGGCCTGGTCCTTGCTCACTGGGGGCCGCGCCGGGCCCGGTGTTTCATCGGTCCGCTTTTTCTCTGTGTCTTCATGATCCCGCTCCCGGGGATCTGGATCATCTCAATCGCGTTCCGTCTCAAGCTTTACTCGGCCGCCGCCGGGGTCGCCCTGGCCAGAGCCCTGGGGATTGCCATCGTCCGCAACGGGATCGAGATCTATCTCCCCGCCGCCCCGCCCGGAGAAGTGCTCACCATCGGCGATCCCTGCAGCGGCCTGAGATCACTGATCTCCTTCGGAGCTCTGGGGGGATTTTTCTTTTTTCTTTTCCCCCTTTCTCTCCTCCGGCGGTCGGCGATTTTCCTGACGGCGGTGCTTCTCGCTCCGCTCAGCAACATTCTCCGGGTGGTCGGTCTGATCGTTCTTCGTCAGACGATCGGGCCCGGGGTGCTGAGGGGCCCCTGGCACGTAATCCTGGGAGTGCTGATATTCTTTCTCTGTTTTTTCATTTTTCTTCAGGTGGTGAGATGGCTGCTCCGTTGACCCCGAGACGCGCGTACATCATCAGTCTGGCGCTCCTGCTGATCGGCGCCGGGCTGATCGCGCTCTTTCGGGCGGGGTCGGGTGAAAGGGGCCCGGCCGGGGGCCTGGCCCGCCTGCCGCTGCGGATTGACGGCTGGATCGGGCGGGAGATACCGGTCCCGGATCGGGAGAGGGCCTTTCTGGGGACGGAGAACGTTATCCTCCGGCAATACCGCCAGGGGGGGGATGCGGTCAACCTCTACATTCTGGAATGCTCATCCAACCGGGCTTCTTTTCACCCCCCCGAGTACTGCTATGTCGGCGGCCGGACCGAGATGGCGGAAAAGGGGATGAGAACGATCCGGTATGACGGGAAAACGATCACCGCCCATCGTTTCGTCTTTCTCGGGCCCCGGGGCCGAAGCCTGGTGTATTACTGGTACAGCTTCGGAGGGAGGTTTTTGGCCGACTATTACCGGCAGCAGCTGCATGTTGTCGCTTCCATCATTTTCGGCCGCCCACAGCCCGCTCTCCTGATCAGAATGTCCGTGGAGGGGACGTTTGAGATGGACAGGGGGGAGGCGGCGATCGCGGCTTTTGTCCGGGAGGCGATGCCGGCGGTGACGGAGTTCCTGCGGGAGGAGCAGGAAAGGGATCAGTGATCAGTGGTCAGCGATCGGCCATCAGTGATTCCGGGCGGTGGGCGGTCAGCAGTGTTTTAAAGGTAAGCGGCTATCGGTGAGCAGTAAGCGGTGGAATCAGCGGATACTGCTTACCGCTCACTGCTTACAGTTTTACTTCACTCCTTTCCCCCGGATCACCACCCCCACGGTCTTGAGCACGATCAGCACGTCGAGGGCCAGGCACATGTTCTCCAGATAAAAGATGTCGTAGAGCAGTTTTTCCCGGTGTTCGCCGACGGTGGCCGAGTATCCATAGGTAACCTGCGCCCAGCCCGTGATCCCCGGTTTCGCCTCCAGCCGTTCGGCGTAAAAAGGTATTTTTTCCATCAGCTCCTTCACGAAATAAGGCCGCTCCGGCCGGGGTCCGACGATGCTCATCTCATTGATGAAGACGTTGTACAGCTGCGGGAGTTCGTCCAGGCGAAACCGGCGGAGAAACCTTCCCACCGGCGTGATCCGCGGGTCGTCCGGCTCGGCGAACGACGGTCCCCGGTCTTCGCTCCCGACAAACATGGTCCGGAATTTATAGATGATGAAGGGGTCCCCGTGACGGCCGGCCCGTTCCTGCCGGTAGAGGACCGGTCCCGGGGATGTCGCTTTCACGACCGCGGCGATCAGCAGAAGAATCGGCGAGAAAGCGATCAGCCCGATGATGGCGGCGGCCGTGTCGAGGAGCCTCTTCAGGTCCTTATACCAGGACACCCGGTGGGAGATGGGGCTGATCAGGGGGACCCGCTCCGTGGGGCTGGTCGCCATCGAGCCGATGACCGCCTCATAGAGGCTGGGGACAATCCGGAAGACGACATCGGTCTGGTTGAACTGGGTAAAGATGGCGAGGATCATCTCCTTGGGCATCTGGCTGGCAATCACGACCTCGTCGATGACATGGCTGTCGATGATCCGGGGGATGTCCTCCACGGTCCCCAGGAGGAAGGGGTTGCCGGGATGCCGGTCGGCCTCCCGGCTCACGCTGATGAATCCGACCAGATGGCGGGAGATGTGGGCTTCCCGGAGGAGGCGGGTGGCCAGCCGCTGGGCCTCGTGGTCGGTCCCGATGATCAGCGTGTTGGAGATGAAGTAGTTCTTTCCCATGATCAGGTTGATCAACCGTTTGGTGATGAGGCGCCAGACGATGATCAGCGGGATGGTGATCAGGTAGGAGTAAAAGATCACCATCCGGGGGTAGGCGAACGCCCGGAAGAGAAAAGCGGCCACGATGATGATCAGCGTGCCGGCGGTCGTGGCCTTGATGACGCTGAGGACGATGTCGTAGGTGGTCTTGAACTTCGGCTTGTCGTAGAGGCCGTAGATGTAAAAACAGAGGAGCCGGAGGACGAGGATCGGAAGGAGTATCTTCAGGTAGGCGGCGAAGTTCACGCGGGGAAAAGGCCCCGCCGCGCGCCCGAAACGGATGACGAACGCGGCGATATCGGCGCCGAAGACCAGGGCCGCATCCATCACCAGGGAGCCGGCGACCAGCAGGATCTTGGAGGGAAATTCAGGCTTATTCATTGAGGAAGACGGCAAATCCTTTCCGTAAATTCCGGTGCGTCTTCCGGGCGTCGATATCGGCCACCGTCATGTCGGGGAGGATCCTGGTTGCCACCACCTGCCCGATCTCCCGGTCGCGGTCCATGACCCGGAACCGGTCCCCCGTTTTCGCCCCGTCGCTCTCCCCCCGGTTGAGGACGACGAAAGCGTATTCCGGGTTGACTTTTAAAATCACGCCCTGGAGGGAGGATATGGCCGCCCGGCTGTTCTTGACCACCAGCCCGGGCATCTCGACCGCGCCGGAGGAACCGGCTTGCTCCTGGATCTGAAAGAGCCGATCTTGAAGGCTTTTTTTATCTTCCAGCAGGCTCTCGATCTTTCCGAATAGCCGTTTTTCCGTTTCCCGGTCCTCCCGTACGGCCGCCTGGAGTTCGGAGATGGTCTCCTGCTCGGCTTTCAGCCGGTTTTCCAGGGTCCGGGTGTACGAGTGGGTGGTTTCAATCTGTTTCTTCAGGTCGTTCTGGTCCGCCTGCAGGGTGGTGACCTGGCCCTTCAGCTGTTCCCGGACGGCTGCGGTCTCCTTCAGATCATTGGCGGTGTCGTTGAGCTCCCTGATCTTGTCGGCCAGGTTCTGCTCCAGTCCCGCCAGCTGTTCTTCGATCAGCTTTAGGGTTCCCCTCTCTTCCGCGAGCTTCCGGGACTGGGAGCGGGCATGAGCGAAGAGGGCGATCAGGCCCACCGCGAGGAGACCGATGACGACCGGCATGATCAAACGGCTCCGGCCGGCCCGGCCGCGGGGGATGAAGCCGAAAAGAGCTTTCCGGCGCGGGTGTTCGCTCCCGTGGCTGTTCTCGGCCGCCGGCGCGGTGTCCGGGGACGGGGTGCTCCCGGGGGACCCGGCCTTTTCTCCCGGGATGGCTTTCGTGATTTCAGGCGCGTTCCCGCCGGTTGGTTGGCCTGTGGCCTCGTCCACCATCATGAACTCTCCTTCTCTGACGGTTCATTTATTTGATGAGAGGGGAATGGTAAATTTCTTGAACTGGAGGCGTCAAGTGGTATATTGTACCTTTCCCCGGTAAAGTCGAGGAAAAAATGAAGATAGTGTTCCTGCTCTCAGTTCTTTTTATCGGCTACACCTACCTGGGGTATCCCCTGGTGCTTTTTTTCGCGGGAAGACGCCAAAGACCGACCACGCCCGTCCCTCCGGCGGCCGGTTGTCCTTCGGTCAGCCTTCTGATCCCGGTCTACAATGAAGAGGCGGTTATCGAGAAGAAACTGGAAAACGCTCTCCGCCTCGATTATCCGCCGGAGAAGCTGGAGATCGTGGTCGCCGCCGACGGCTGCAGCGACCGGACCGTCGAACGGGTCCGCCCCTACCTCTCCCGCGGCGTCCGCCTGCTGGAGTATGCCGGGCACCGGGGCAAGATGGCCGCCATCAACCGGTCGGTCCCCCGGCTTTCAGGAGAGATCGTCGTCTTCACCGACGCCAGCGTCGTCTTCCCGAAAGATGCCCTGACGTTTCTTCTCCCCGGGTTTTCCGACCCATCGGTGGGTACCGTGAGCGGGGCCCTGGTCCTGAAAGAAGAAAAGGAGGCCGGGGGGGAGCTCCCGGTTGACTGGTACTGGCGGCTGGAGAAGTTTGTCCGCGAACGGGAGAGCCGCTGGTATTCCTGCATCAGCGCGACCGGCGCGATCTACGCCATCCGCCGGGAGCTCATTTCCGAGCTTCCCGAAGACACCATCCTCGATGATCTTCTGATCCCCCTGGGGCCGCTCCGGCGCGGGTACCGGATTCTCTTCGAGGGGAGGGCTGTGGCCTACGAGGAAGGCTATGCCGGTCTTGCAATGGAGTTCCGGCGCAAGGTGAGGACGCTGGCCGGCAACTACCAATCCTTCGCCCGGGCCTCCTGGGCGCTTCTCCCCGGGAAGTCGCCGGTCGCCTTCCAGATGATCTCCCACAAGCTCTTTCGCCTGCTGGTGCCGTTCGCCCTTCTGGGGATGCTTCTGGCCGCCGCCGCCGGCCCGACCGCCCTGCGCCCTTTTCTCTGCCTGCAGGTTCTCTTCTATGGTCTGGCGGGCGGCGGTCTCCTCCTGACCCGGCGGGGCCGGCGTCCCGGCAAGATCTTTTCGGTGCCCCTGGTCTTCTGTCTTCTCAATGGCGCCGCCCTGAAGGCGTTTTTTGTCTATTTTTTCCAGAGGAAGAACCCGGTGTGGCGATGACCGCCTTTTTGCTGGACTATTTCGTTCTGTTATACTATGAACATCTTATTTTTCCTGCGGAAAAATAAGAATGCTGGAGAAATCATCGTTATGACATGAACTGTTGGTTTTTACTAATCCTATAAATCATCACCGATTTAAATTCGTTATAGCAAAATGTGATTAATATAAATTTGCGAGCGCAGCGAGCTAATTTAGATATGAATGAGACCTGGAAAAAGAAGCTGTTTTTACTACTCCGGCTCTCCATCAGTTTCGGCCTGATCGCCTATATCTTTTACAAGATCAGCGCCAAGCACAGATTGAGCGATCTGGTCACGTATTTCTCCGACGCACATTACTGGTGGTTGCTGGGGGCCGCCATCCTCCTGCTCGGCCTTTTAGGAGCAGGCTCTTTCCGGTGGGGGATGCTTCTGACCGCCCAGGGGGTGCGCCTGAGCCATCTCAGTGTTTTTATGTATTACATGATGGGCATGTTTTTTAATAATTTTCTGCCCAGTACCGTGGGGGGGGACTTCGTCAAGGCCTACTATCTCTCCCGGGCGACCGGGAAGACCGCCGGCTCGTTCATCTCCGTGCTGATCGACCGGCTGATGGGGATGGGAGGTCTCTGCGTGGTGGCGGTCGCCGCCTGCCTGCTCGGGGGAACGGATCTCTATCAGAACCCGGCTACCCACCCCTATGCCCTCCCGATCTTTTTGATTGTGGGAGGTGTTTCAGCCGCTCTCGTCATCTTCTTTCTGCTGGTCTTTAATGACAGGGTGATGAATTTCTTCTTGAAGTTGTCCCGCCCCGGCACATCCGATCGGGCTCGGACAGAAGTTTTCCAACCATCAACGTTCAAAGAACGAATCCGTACATTCAAGAAACATTTTTTAAATTTATTGCGGAAGATTGGTGATAAGATTAAAGAATTCCACCAGGCGGTGTATATTTATAAAGGGCATGGAAAGGTTCTGGGGCAGACGCTTCTTATCTCAACCGGGATCTGGGTGGTGATTATCTTTGTCTCCTGGATGGTTTTTATGGCTTTTCACTCCGGGCAGTTGCCGGTTCCGCCCGGAAAGATCCCTTCGATCCCGGTCCGGTATTTTTTTCTTTTTCTCCCGGTGATCTCGGTCATCATGTCGCTCCCGATCTCCTTTGCCGGAATCGGCACCCGGGAGATGGGCTTTATCATCTTCTTCAGCACGCTGCCGGGAATCAAGGAACTGGACGCGCTGATCATCTCACTGACCTTTTACTTTGTCTACCTGACCGTCTCACTGCTCGGCGGCGTCATCTACATCTTTAAGGACAAATTGCATTTCCACCGGGAAGCCGTGGCTGAATCCGCCACCCCGGATCAAATGTAATTACAATGCCCAAAGGAGCTTGCGACATGAAAGGAGTTATTCTGGCCGGAGGGCTGGGAACCCGCCTGGCGCCCCTCACCAAGATAACCAACAAGCATCTTCTGCCGATTTACGACAAGCCGATGATCTATTACCCCATCCAGACGCTGGTCAATGCCGGTATCGAGGATATCATGATCGTGACCGGGGGAAATAACGCCGGCGATTTTTTACGGCTTCTCGGGAACGGGAAGGAGTTCGGACTCAAGGGGCTCCGCTACGCCTACCAGGAAGGGGAGGGCGGCATCGCCGATGCGCTCAGCCTGGCCGAGCACTTCACTGAAAGGGAGAAGATACTGGTCATGCTCGGGGACAACGTGATTGAGAAGAATATCATTAAGCCGGTGCAGGCTTTCAGAGAACAGGCGTCCGGCGCCCGGATTCTTCTGAAAGAGGTGCCCAACCCCCAGGACTACGGGGTCGCCGTTCTGGAGGGTGACCGGGTGGTGAAGATAATCGAAAAACCGAAAGAGCCACCCACCAGTTACGCGGTGATCGGTATTTACATGTACGACGGCCGGGTGTTCGATATGATCAAAAACCTGTCGCCTTCCGACCGGGGAGAACTGGAAATCACCGACGTCAACAACATGTACATCGAAGCCGGCTCCATGTCATACGATCTCCTGGACGGTTGGTGGGCGGACGCCGGCTCCTCCATCGAGGGCTGCTTCCGGGTCAACCGGATGGTGGCGGAAGGAGGAGCCAACAAGGTATAATTTTTGCGAGGCAAAAATTATAGTTTTGAACAATGACAAAGATTAAATGAACAGCCAGACGAAAAGATATTGATTTTATCAAATTCAAAGGCCTTGAATTACAGCCAAAGGTCTATTTCTACCGGCTGAGCTAACATGATAAACAACATGTTGTCCTTCCGGAGAAGAAAAAGTAGAGTGCTGTAGCCGCATAACCGGGATTACTATATGTAACGTGTTGAACGATAATTGATAACCCGGATTATTCAGGAAAATTGAAAATTTTCCTGAATAATCCGGGTTAAGGAGAAGGAATGAGGAGAAAGATATTAGTAACCGGGGGGGCCGGCTTCATCGGCTCGAATTTTATTCATTACCTGGCCGAACATTATCCCGGCGACACGATTATCAACCTGGATAAACTGACCTACGCCGGCAATCTCGACAACCTGAAGGAGATGGCAGGGAAGCCGGGGTACCGCTTTGTCCGGGGCGATATCTCGGATCCCGCGGTGGTTGAAGGGATTTTCCGGGAAGGACTGAACGTGGTGGTCAACTTCGCCGCCGAGACCCACGTGGACCGGTCGATCGGGAACCCGGATGATTTCATCCGGACGGACGTGTACGGGACCTATGTCTTGCTCGAGGCGGCCCGGCATAACGGCGTGGAATGCTTCGTCCAGATCTCGACCGACGAGGTGTACGGGTCCGTGGAAGAAGGCTTCAGCCGGGAGACCGACCCCCTGATGCCCCGCAACCCGTATGCCGCCAGCAAGGCGGGAGCCGACCGGCTGGCGTACTCCTACTTCGCCACCTACGGTCTCCCGGTCTTCATTACCCGGGCGTCCAATAATTTCGGGCCTTATCAGTACCCTGAAAAAGTCATCCCGCTTTTCGTCACCAACGCCCTCGATGATATCCCGCTCCCCCTCTACGGCGACGGTCTGAACATCCGGGACTGGCTCTTCGTGGGAGATCACTGCAGCGCGATCGATCTCTTGATCTCGAGGGGCAAGCGGGGGGAGGTTTACAATATTGGCGGCGGGAACCTGCTCACCAACCGTGAACTGACGGCCCGGATACTTGATTATCTCGGTCTCCCCGAGACCCTGATCCGGCGGGTCCGGGACCGGGAGGGGCACGACCGCCGGTATGCCCTCGACTCCTCCAAACTCAAGGCGCTGGGCTGGTCCCCGGCCGCGGATTTTAAAAGTGAGCTGGATGTCACGATCGACTGGTACCGGAATAACCGGTGGTGGTGGGAGAAGATCAAGAGCGGCGAGTTCAAGGAGTATTATAAGGAACAATACGGGAACCGATGAAAATAGGCAGTGGGCAGTGGGCAGTAGGCAGTAGGCAGTAGGCAGTAAGCAGCGAGGCCCGGGTCATTCGAGTTTTGCCATCGGGGATGTGACATTCTTTCGGATTCCGTCATTCTCCGCCGGAGGCGGATCCGCCTCCGGCGGAGGACCCGTCATTGTAATGATGCTTTTATCGAAATGTAATGGTAGCCGGGGCGTTATCTGATGCCGCCGGAGTTGTCCATTCTGGTAATCGGATCCGGGGGCTTGCTGGGGCAGGCGTGTATGGGGGGCCTCGGTCTGCCGGGCGGGGTCGGGGGGGTGGATATTGATGCCTGCGACATCACTCAGCCGGTGCGGATTGAGGAAACACTCGACTCTTTTCAACCCGATTGGGTCGTCAATACCGCGGCCTGCACCGATGTTGACGGATGTGAGGGAAACCGGGCCCTGGCCTGGGCGGTCAACGCCCGGGGAGCCGGGAATCTGGCCCGTGCCTGTTCCCGGCGGGATATCGGGCTGATCCAGATCAGCACTGATTTTATCTTCGACGGATGGAACGAAGAGCCGTACCGGGAAGACGCCGCCGCCGCGCCGCTGAGCGTTTACGGGGCGAGCAAATGGGGAGGGGAAGAGGAGGTGAGAAGCGCGGGGGGGCGTCATCTGATTGTCCGGACGTCCTGGCTTTTCGGCCGCGGGGGGAAAAACTTCCCCGACACCATTCTCAACGCCGCCCGCTCCGCCCACCTGTTGAGGGTGGTCTCTGATCAGCGGGGAGCCCCCACCTACGCCCCGGACCTGGCGGCGGCGATCGGGGAGCTGATCCGGAAGGACGCGCTTGGAACCGTCCATGTCACCAACCGGGGCAGCTGCTCCTGGTATGAGTACGCGCTCTTTGTGCTGGCGGCAGCCGGACGGAGCACCCGGGCAATCCCCATTACCTCGGAGGAGCTGGCCCGTCCGGCCGCGCGTCCGAAATATTCCGTCCTCTCCCTGGAGCGATACGAGCGGATCACCGGCCGGAGAATGCGGCCCTGGCAGGAAACGGTCCGGGAGTATCTCAGCATGGAGCAGGGGGCATAGGGTTCAGGGTTCACGGGTCAGGGGTCAGGGTTCAGGGGTCAGGCGGTGGCCCGGGGGCGCAATCCTCTTTCATCACATTTGATTATCTGTTAGATCAAGAGATAAGGTATAATCATTGAACGTTGAACGCGATCGGGTGCTGAGGCAAAAGACATAAATCATCTTTAATCACATTCGATCGTCTGTTGTATAAAGGGGGCGAGGCGGGGTGAACTCTTGCGTTTTTTGTCGAAGATCCTGAGTTTATCGAAGGGCGCTTTTTTGCGGCTAATAAAAGAGGGCGAGGCAGGGGGCCTGAGCTCTGTTCGTTTGTATAATGGATGGTTTTTAAAGGAGGGAAAACATGATCGACAAGGAACTTCTCGAGATTCTGGCCTGTCCGGCCTGCAAGTCGGGGCTGCGGTACGATGAGGCAAACCAGAAGCTGATCTGCCTGGATGAGAACCGGGATGCCCGCGAGTTCAAACGCGGCGAGCCGTGCGGCCTTATCTATTCCATCAAGGATGACATCCCGATCATGCTGATCGAGGAGGCGGAAAAGCCGGGCGAGATGAGTAATCAATAGGCAAGTCCCGATCAAAAAATGTATCGGTTGATTGGACAGAGGATATCGGGAGGGCGGAGAAAGGAGATCAGGATATCAGGGGATCAGTGGGAAGGACATCAGAAGATCAGGGGATCGGGTGGGGGCCGGCCGGCGCCTGATAATAACCTGGTTCCCTGATCTTCTTTCCACAGGTATACTGATAACCTGATATCCATTTTTAACAAACATGAATACGGCTTTGAAGATTCTGGTTATCCACGGCCCGAACCTCCAGCTGCTGGGAGGACGGGAGCCGGACGTGTACGGGGCCGTTACCCTGGATGAGATCAACCGGAGACTGGAGGCGGAAGCCGTTCAGGCGGGTGCCGAGCTCCGGATTGTCCAGTCCAACCACGAAGGGGAGATCATCGATTTGATCGGCGGTTCGGCCAAAACCGCCGACGCGATCCTGATCAACCCGGCCGGGTACACCCATACCAGCGTTGCCATCCGGGACGCCCTGGCCGTGGTTGCCATCCCGGCGGTCGAGGTGCACCTGTCCAATATTTACCGCCGGGAGGAATTCCGGCGGCAGTCATTGATCGCCCCGGCCGTCGCCGGGCAGGTCGCCGGTTTCGGGGTCGACAGTTATCTGCTCGGGCTGCGGGCCGCGATCGGCCTGGCCCGGCGGAAGGGCGGGGCGGCCGGCATCCGTTTCCCCTTCTTCCCCGGGGGGCCCCGCCTCCGGGGGGTGTTCTGAAACCGGACCGGCAGGATGAATTGTATGACCTTTGATCACGCCGTCCGTCTGGAGAAAATCAGGAAATCATTCCGGAGCCGGTCTCTGGATTCCATCCTGATCTCCGGGAAGGAGAACATCTATTATCTGAGTGGTTTTACCGGCGCGGACAGCTGGCTGCTGATCGCCGGGAACCGGTCTTTCCTGATCACCGATTTCCGGTACCGCGAGCAGGCGGAGGCGGAAGTCGCGCCGATGTGTGAAACGCGGGAGCGGTCCGCCGGTTCTCTGGCGGCGGCCGTCGCCGGTCTCTGCCGGGAGCTGCGCCTGCGGAGAATCGGATGTGAAGAGCACCGGCTGAGCTGCGCCGACTTCCGGCGGCTGCAAAAGGAGCTCGGCGGCAGAGAGCTGCTGCCGGCCGGCCCCCGGGTGGAGAATCTCCGGATGATCAAGGATCCGGAGGAGATCGCTCTCCTCCGCCAGTCCGGGCGCCGGACCGCCCGTCTTCTGGGACGGGCCGCGAAAGCGGAGGCGGAGGGATTGACCGAAACCGCCCTGGCCGCCCGGCTGTCCGCCGGGTTTCTGAAACAGGGCGGGCAGGCTGCCTTCCCGCCGATCGTGGCGGGGGGGTCCCGCAGTTCGCGGCCCCACGCCGCCCCGTCGGATTTTCCGCTTCGCGCGGGGATGATCCTCCTGGTCGATCTGGGGGGCCGCTGGGAGTTTTATAATGCCGACATGACCAGGACATTTGTTCTGGGCGATTTTCCCCGGCGGTTCAAATCCATCTACCGGGCCGTCCTCTCCGCGCAGAAAAGGGCGCTCGCGGCCATCAGGCCGGGGATGCGGGCTTCCCTGATCGATAAGTCGGCGCGGGACTTTCTGGCCCGAAAAGGGTATGGTTCCTCTTTCGGCCACAGCCTGGGACACGGGGTGGGGCTCGAGGTCCATGAAGGCCCGGCCATCAGCGCCGCCTCCCGGGAGGTGCTGGCGGAAGGGATGGTGTTCACCGTTGAGCCCGGTGTCTATATCCCCGGATGGGGGGGTATCCGGATCGAAGACACGGTGCTGGTGACCGCCGCCGGATGCGAGATACTGACCGATTGTCCCAGGGATCTGGGTAGCTGCTGTCTGGAAGCAAGACGGGGAAAAAGTAATCAGTAATCGGTAATTGGTGATCAGTGCTTCGCTTGACGCGAAATCATAATTACGGAATACGGATTACGGGTTGCCGATCACGAATCGCGATGACCGGCCACTGATTACCGATTACTGATTACCGATTACCGATTACTGATTATTGGTCACAGAGTACCGCTCACTGCCAACTGCCATACTAAGGGAGGTCTGCTTATGATTAAACGTATCATCGTCGGAGAATCGGGCGGCCCGACCCCGGTAATCGACTGGGAAGTCTCCGGGGTTGTCGAGGCCGCCCAGATGGCGGGGATAGAGGTCTACGGGATGATCAACGGACTGGAAGGGGTTCTCAATGCAGATATTGAAGGCAACATTGTGGATCTCACCGGGGTAGACCACATGGCTCTGGCCTTCAACGGCCCCGGCGCCGGTCTCCGGACTACCCGGATCAAGCCGACCGCTGAACAGTACCGGATCATCGCCCGCAATCTCGAAGCTTTCGGCATTGACGGTGTGGTCTATATCGGCGGCAACGACAGCGCCGCCCAGCTCCAGGGCCTGACCGCCGTGAGCGGTGTCAGGGCCATCCACGCCATCAAGACGGTGGACAACGATCTCCCGGTCACTCATCACTGCCCGGGATACGGTTCAGCCGCTCTCTACAATGCGATCGCCCTGAAAAACGTGAACAATGATTTTTCCTCCTACAAGGCATGGGGCAACTTCGACCGCGGGGGGAGGGTGGTGAAGTCACTGAGCGTTGCCCCGGTGGTCATCTACCAGGTGATGGGACGCAAAGCCGGCTGGCTGGCCCAGGGAACCGCCTTCGCCCGGGTCGACCCCAAGGGGGACATGATCCCCAACTATCCGCCGCAGATAATCCTGAGCAAGGAAATCACCTTCGATAAGCAGGAGTTTCTCGACTCGCTCGCCGGCGTGCTCGACCGCGTGGGGTCCGGGGTGGTGGTTGTCCAGGAGGATCTGACCGATCGGGCAACCGGTCGGGCTCTGGCCGAGATCCACGCGGAGAAAGTGGTGATTGACGCTCACGGCAACATTCAACACGGGCGGGCCGGGTCCTTCGCCCCCTGCATCTTCCTGGCCCGGCTGATCAAGGCCGAACTGAAGGTTGACTCCATTCTCGGCGAAATCAAGGACGCGGTCCTGGCCCCCCAGCATATTCAGCGGAGCTATGTCATGTCTCCGCCGGACGCTTCCGATGCCTTCCGGGTCGGCTTTGCCGCGGTCCGCGCCCTGCTTGACGGCGAGGACCGCAAGTCCGTCATCCTGAAGCGGGAGAACGGCCGGACGGCGACCGGCCTGACCGACCTGGCGAATATCGCCGGCAGGGAAAAATCGGTCCCCCTCTCCCTGATCAACGGGCTCCACGGGCCCACCCAGGAGTTTATCGACGAGTACCTCTACCTGATCGGCGGTCCGATGGCCATCCCGCACTACTCATCGCATTACTTCAAGTCTGTCTCCGTGCCGGAGGAGGTCCGGAAGCACCCCTACCTGAAACCCGAGGTGAAATGATCATGGAGGAAAAAATCTTGAGCTCCCTGCGGGAAGCCGCCGGGGTCATCAACCGGCTGGAAGCGCAGGTCCCGCTGCTGGCGGCCGGGGCCCGGATGGTTATCGGCTGCCTGAAGGGCGGGGGGAAGATTCTGCTCTGCGGCAACGGCGGGAGCGCCGCCGACTCCCAGCATATCGCCGCCGAGCTGGTGGGGCGCTTCCGGCGGGAAAGGAGGGCCCTGCCGGCGATATCCCTCAGCACCGACACCTCGATCCTGACCGCGCTCGCCAACGATTATTCCTTTGACAGTGTTTTTTCCCGTCAGGTGGAGGCGCTCGGCCGGCCGGGTGATCTGCTGCTGGTGATCTCTACCAGCGGGAACTCCCGCAACCTTCTCCGGGCGGTCCGGGCGGCGAAAGCGGGCGGTCTGGGGACCTTGGCGCTCCTGGGAAAGGACGGGGGAAAAGTTGCCGGGGAGGTCGATCTGGCTGTCATCGTGCCCTCTTCGGATACCGCCCGGATTCAGGAAGCCCAGGCCGTCATCTACCACGGTATCTGCGATCTGGCGGAAGAGGCTTTCAGCGGATGAGGGAAAAGATAATAACCCCCGCGGAGCTGGTTCCGCTCCTGGCCCGCCGGAAGCGGGAAGGGAAGCGGATAGTCTTCACCAACGGGTGCTTCGATTTGCTGCACATCGGGCACGTCCGGTATCTCGGGAAGGCAAAAGCAGAGGGAGACATCCTGGTCCTCGGTCTCAACAGCGACCGTTCGGTGCGGGGGCTGAAAGGAGCGGGCCGTCCCCTCGTCCCCGAACAGGAGCGGGCCGAACTGCTGGCCGCCCTCTCGATGATTGACTACGTCGTCATCTTTGATGAGCCGACGCCGCTCGGGCTGATCAAAGAGATCGCCCCCGATGTCCTGGTCAAGGGGGGCGACTGGAAACGGGAGGATATCGCGGGGGGAAAGGAGGTCAAGGCCTCCGGCGGCCGGGTGGTGGTGGTGCCCCTGATCCCCGGCCGGTCGACCAGCAATCTGATCGGGGAAATCATGCAGAGGTCCCGGGCCGGGGTTGAGATTTAACTCCCGCTTCGCGATCAATTCGCCGGATTCAATGATCAGGAAGATCCCGGTCAAAATGGAATATCTGGTGGCGCTGCTGGCTCTCGCGGCCGGTCTTTATTCTCAGTCATCGGCGATAGTCAATGCCTACGTGATTAACGATGATGCCATGCAGCATATTTACTGGATGCGCCAGTTCCAGAGCCCCGGGTTATTTAAAGATGATCTCCTGACGGAAAATGCCCGGCACTGGCTGCCCTGGGGATTAATTTTTTTCTATTACGCGGGTTCTTTTCTCATTGATCCGGTGATGATCAGCAAACTGGCGCCTTTATTCCTGTTCCCCCTTTCGTCGGCGTTTGCATACGGACTGGTAAAGCGTATCACCGGCAGCCGGTATATCAGTTTCCTGGCTGCCGTTATCTTTATCTTCACGGCGACATTTTTTCAATCAATGATCGGCGGTCATCCCCGCGCCTTCGGATTTCCGCTTTTGATCATGTTTCTTTATTATCTGGTCACAAAGCGGTATCCCGCCGCCGCGGTTGTGATGATAGCGCAAAGTCTGTTTTATCCGGTGGTGTTCCTGCTGTCGTCACTGACCTGTCTGTGTACTTTTATTCAGAGAAAAGATAAAAAAATCATTATTGATCGCTCGCGGACCAGGGCGCTGTTTTTCGGGGGGGCGATCCTGGCCGGGTGTTCTCTTCTGATCGGTGAATATGCGGTTTCGGATAATCCCCGGCTGGGGTCTTTGATTACCCGGGAGGCTGCCGCCGGCCGACCGGAAAATTATGAAAAGGGGCGTTTCCGGATAATGCCGATCAGCCCGTTATTCGAGCAGGTAAAATATAATTTAAAAGAGAGCATTTTCGGATACCGGATGATCGAATATCTTAAGGAACGTGCCGTGATGTCCGGCGTGGTGCGGAAATATGAAGAGATTGTCGAACCCCGGAGACCGGGATTGTCGGTTACAGATGAGATAGCCCTGGTCATATTCATCTTCTTGCTGGCGGCGGGGATCGGGAAAAAAATCCGCTTTCCTCCGGAAATATATTATCTCCTCTTCTCGGGCATTGTGCTCTACTGGTTATCGAGCCTGGTATTGTTCAAGTTATACCGGCCCGAGCGATACGTGGAGTATTCGTTCCGGATAGCCGGGTTGATATTTTTTTCGGTCATCAGCGGCCGCCTGATCGAGGGGATCAGACAGCCAAAAGTCAAAACATTTTTCCGGGCAGTGCCGATTGTTCTGGCTTGCTTGTTTTTTCGGGCCAACCGGGGCCTGGCTTTGACGGATCTTTCTTCCAACCGGGAACTGTATGAATATCTGCGCGGCCTGCCTGAAGAGGCGATGATCGCCGCCCATCCCTGTCTGGCCGACGGCGTCCCGCTCTTCAGTCGGAAAAAAGTATTTATTAACTTTGAGCTGTCCAACCCGTGGTATGGCGGATACTGGGAGACAATCAGGAAACGGACTTTGGCTTTTTTTGACGCCTACTATTCCGAAAACCCGGCGGCGGTCTATCAGTTTTGCCGGCAGAACGAGATAGATTATGTTATGGTGGACGAAAAACATTTCCAGAAGGATTATCTTGATGATGGGAAGGTATATTTTGAGCCTTTCCAGGGTTACATCTCCCGTCTGGTGAAGGAGAGGAAGAATTTCATCCTTCCCCGGATGGAGGAAAAAGACCTGCTCTTTCACAAAAACGGAATCACGGTGATCCACCGGGATGCTTTTGGAGATCGGCATGACTTTAATCGGAGAAGCGAAAAAGGGCAACTCGACAGCTGAGGTGGAGGCGGTGGCGCGGGCGGAAGACATCCGGGCCGAAGTGATTCTGGAGGGCCTCGTCTCGGGGACCATCGTGGTGCCGGCAAATCGGGCGCGGAAGGCGGCCCGGCCCTGCGGAATCGGGAAGGGGCTCCGGGTCAAGATCAACGCGAATATCGGCACCTCGCGGCAGAAAATTGATTTCGAGGCCGAGCTGGAAAAAGTCCGGGTGGCGGCCGCCGCCGGGGCCGACACCGTGATGGACCTCTCCACCGGGGGAGACATCCGGTTGCTCCGGGAGAAAGTCCTCCGGGCGTCCCCGGTCCCGGTGGGGACCGTCCCCATCTATGAAGCGGCGATCGCGGCCGGCGAAAGGGAGGGCCGGATCGTGGCGATGACGGGGGACGGCATGCTGGGGGCGATCGAGGGGCAGGCCCGGCAGGGGGTGGATTACATGACGATTCACGCCGGCGTCACCCGGCGGACGCTGGAGGCTCTGAAGCAGGCGCCCCGTCTCCTGGGCGCGGTCAGCCGGGGCGGCTCTTTTCTTCTGGAGTGGATGGCGGTCAACGGGAGGGAGAACCCCCTCTACGAGCGTTTCGACGAGGTGCTGGAGATCGCCCGTCGCCACGAGATCACTCTCAGCCTCGGTGACGGGCTCCGTCCGGGCTGCCTGGCGGACGCCACCGACCGTCCCCAGATCCAGGAGTTGATCATTTTAGGGGAGCTGGCCGACCGCTGTCGGGAAGCGGAGGTCCAGGTCATGATCGAAGGGCCGGGACACATCCCGCTCGACCAGATCGCCGAGAACGTCCGGCTGGAAAAATCCCTCTGCCGGGGCGCCCCGTTTTATGTTCTGGGGCCGCTGGTCACCGATGTCGCCCCCGGGTACGATCACATCACCTGCGCGATCGGGGGAGCGCTGGCCGCTTACCAGGGGGCGGATTTTCTCTGTTACGTGACTCCCTCGGAACACCTCGGGCTGCCCTCGGTCGATGATGTCAAAGAGGGGGTGATCGCCGCCCGGATCGCGGCCCACGCCGCCGATGTCGCCCGTGGTCTTCCGGGCGCCCGCGCCTGGGATGATCGGATGTCCCGCTGCCGCAAGGAGAGAAACTGGAGGGGCCAGATCGAGGCCGCTCTCGATCCCGACCAGGCCCGGCGGTACCTGGGAGACATCGAAGGCAAGGAGGACTATTGCTCGATGTGCAGCGAGTACTGCGCGATCAAGATCCTGGAAGAGTACCTGAAGGGATAAGGGGGAGGGAATGACGAAGATAATGAAGGAGAGTTTAAAAATAGGTAAGCAGTGAGCGGTAAGCAGTAATCAGTGAGCGGTCGCTGCCGGGGCACCGTTTACTGTTAGTCCCACGGATATCATTTAAGATCATTATAACATTGAGGAGAAGGATGATATGTCTGTCCTGGTGGTCGGCTCGGTGGCATTTGACACGGTGACGACGCCCTTCGGGCGCCAGGAGAAGATTCTGGGCGGATCCGCCACCTATTTCTCCTATTCCTGCAGCTTCTTCGCCCCGGTCAACCTGGTGGCGGTGGTCGGCCGGGATTTCCCCCCCCGCTACCGGGAATTGCTGGAGAAAAAAGGGATCAACCTGGAAGGGCTCCAGGTCCGCGAGGGCCGGACATTCCACTGGGGAGGCTCCTACCGCTACGACATGAGCGAAGCGGAGACGGAGTTCACCGATCTCAATGTCTTTCAGGAGTTCCATCCCGAGCTTCCTCCGTCGTATCGCTCGAGCGAGTACCTTCTGCTGGCCAATATCGACCCCGGCCTGCAGCTGGAGGTTCTGGCGCAGGCGGAAAATCCCCGGCTGGTCGTCGGCGACACCATGAACCTCTGGATCGAGTTGAAGAAGGACGCGGTCCGGGCGGTGGTTGAAAAACTCGATATCCTGATCATCAATGACGCCGAGGCCCGGCAGTTTACCGGCGAGGTCAGCCTGAAACGCGCCGCGGACCGGATCCTGGCGCTCGGTCCCCGGTTTGTGGTGATCAAGAAGGGCGAGCACGGCGCCCTGCTCTTCTCCCCGGGAGAGGTATTTTCCGCCCCCGGGCTGCCCCTGGAGACGGTGGTCGATCCGACCGGGGCCGGGGACACGTTTGCCGGCGGTTTCGTTGGGTACCTGGCGAAAACGGGGGAAATGACCGCCGCCGCCCTGCGGAAAGCCGTGATTTACGGCAGCGTCATGGCCTCGTTCGCGGTCGAGGATTTCAGTCTGGAACGCTTGAAAAGTGTCCGGTGGGATGATATAAAGAGCCGTTATCGGGAGTTCAAAGCTCTTACTTCTTTTTGAGCCCTTCTCCGAAGGGCTCAAAAAGAATAATATGCGGGTGTTGCTCAATGGCAGAGCTCCAGCTTCCCAAGCTGGCCACGAGGGTTCGATTCCCTTCACCCGCTTTTCATTTTCCTGGCGGAAAATGAAAAGACGAAAAACCCTTCCGGAAACAGTGCTATGGCGAAGACAGAAGACGATCTGAAGGGACGGCATCACACGCTGTGGGCGCCCTGGCGGATCGCCTATATCCTGGAGGAGAAAGAGAACGGCTGCCTCTTCTGTCGGAAGGCCGCCAGCCGCGACGACGTCGCCGATTACATCATTGCCCGGAGCAGTCACAGCTTCGCCCTCCTGAATGTTTTTCCCTATAACAGCGGCCATCTGATGGTCGCTCCCTGCCGGCATACGGCCGAACTGGAAAATCTTCAGCCGGAAGAGACCGCCGATCTCGCGGGTCTGGTTCAGCGCGCCGTGCGGGCCCTGAAGATTTCCCTGGAACCGGAGGGGTTCAACGTCGGGATCAACCTGGGCCGGGCCGCCGGCGCCGGCGTGATCGACCATCTGCACATCCATGTCGTGCCCCGGTGGCAGGGAGATACCAATTTCATGCCCGTCATCGCCAATACCGGTGTGGTCCCAGAAGCGCTGGCGGCGACCCTCGCAACCCTCCGTGCCGCGTTCGCCGCCGGCGAGTGAGCGCCCCGGCGGGAACGGCATCGTGATCCGAATAATCGGGGATCGGTTCCGGCTTGACAGACACCGGCCGCGGGCTTATTATCGCCGTATCATTTTGTCCGGTAGTCCTGTTTCGGAATGTCAATAATGCGTTACAATTAGCGTTCGGGCGTGAATTGTTGGACTTGAACTAAACCAACCAGGATAATCAATTTTATTTTACCTGAATAGGTGTGATTATCTACATTAGCGCCGAAGGCGCTAATGTATAAAAATGCGATTGATGGAAAAAAAGCGGCGAAGCCGCTCATTCTGTCGAGGAGAATTGACATGATGGCAAATGCATGCACTGCCCGCCGCTCTCTGCTGCGGGCCGCCCTGGCAGCGGTTGGTCTGGCGTTTCTTCTTCTTAACGGTTCCGCCCCCGCCGCCGTGCCGGCCGCTGAAACGATCGTGCGGACCAGGGCCATCGGAGAGACGGGGGATGTGGACAGCTTCCTTCTTGATGTTGTCCCCGGCTGGCCGGGCTGGAGCCGCCGGTACTGGACCGACAAGGAGCTGTGGGGCAATCAGGGATACATTATCGGCGGTCCCCGCGCCCGGATGATCGGCGAAGGCCCCCTGGCTGCGGGCCTGACCGAGGAGATCACCGCTATTATCGAACCGCCCGCGGTGCCGGAGCCGCCCCTGGAAAAGACCGATCTCGATATTGCCGGCGAAAAGCCGGCCACCCACCGGGTGGTCAAAGGGGAATGCCTCTGGTTTATCGCCGGGTATGACCGGATCTACGGCAATCCCCTGCAATGGCCGCTCATCTACAAGGCTAATACCGATAAGATCAAGAACCCGGATCTGATCTATCCCGGCCAGGTTTTCATCATCCCCCGTGACTGAAACCGTCCTCCCCTTTCAGCGGGGGGACGGTTGCAATCGCCTGTTTAAAATTTCGCCCCGCCGGGGGCGGGGCTAAATTTTAATGAAGATCACCCTTAATTTCCGGACCCCCCGGCTGGTGAGCGATCTCTTCGCCCGGGAAGAAAAGAACCTCCTTCTCCTGGGAACGACCCTCGGCGTCCAGGCGGTGGCCCGGGATAATTTTATCCGTCTCTCCGGGCCGGAACCCGCGGTAGCCCGGGCCCGGAAGCTGCTGGGGGAGCTGGCCGCGATCATTGCCGCCGGCCGGCCTCTCACCGGAGAGGAATTCCGGCGCATCCTGAAAACGTCGGCGGAGGACCGGGAGGTCTCCATCGAGGATATCTACGGGGAGAAGATCGAGGTGTCTTCCCGGCAGGGCTTTGTCCGTCCCCAGACCGTCAATCAGAAAAAATATGTCGACGCGATCAGGAACCACGACGCGGTCTTCGCGATCGGGCCGGCGGGGACCGGGAAGACCTACCTGGCGATGGCGCTGGCGGTCTCCTCATTATTGAAAGGGGAGGTCAAGCGTCTGATCCTGACCCGGCCCGCCCTGGAAGCCGGCGAAAAGCTGGGTTTTCTCCCGGGAGACCTCTATCAGAAAATCCTGCCGTATCTCCGTCCGCTCTATGACGCGCTCTATGATCTGATGGACGGAGAACGGATCCGGAAATACGAGGCTGACGGGGTGATTGAAGTGGCGCCCCTGGCGTTTATGAGGGGCAGGACGCTCAACAGCGCCTTCATCATTCTCGACGAAGCTCAGAACACCACCCCGGAGCAGATGAAGATGTTTTTGACCCGTCTCGGGTTCAACTCCCGGGCGGTCATCACCGGCGACATAACCCAGATCGATCTCCCCTCCGGCCAGGTCTCCGGATTGAACCTGGTGCGGGAAATCCTGAAAGATATCCCCGAGATCCCCTTTGTCTATCTTTCCCGGGAGGATGTGGTCCGCCACCCCCTGGTGCAAAAAATTGTGCAGGCCTATGAGCGGGCTGAACAGCAGCGCGGATCATGATCAGGATATCTTTGAAAAATACCCTTCCCGGCGCGCGGTTCCCGGGTAAGCGGCGCCGGCGGGCGGGGGGCGGAAAGGGGGACCGTCCGCCCGGGAGCGGGGTCTCCGGGAGATGGATACTGGGGGCGGCCGTTTTCGCGGCGAGCGTTTTGATCATTTCCTGGCGGGGGATGCCGCTGAGCGTCCCCGTCATCGGCCAGACCTCCGAGCGGGATGTGGTGGCGGCGTGCGGCTTCCTTTACCCGGACCAGATCAAGACCGCGCAGGCCCGCGCGGCCGCGGAAGACCGGCAGCCGGTCGCCTATGCCGTCGTCCCGGCCGTCCCGGAGGAGAAGAGGGAGCGCGTCAAGGATTTTTTCGGCGGCTTATCGGGCGTCGGTCCCGCCGCGCCGATCGGGCTTTTGTTTTCCCCCCCCCGCCGGATCCTCTCGATTTTCCTGAAGACCGTTCTCTCGCCGGATGATGAAGAAAGACTGCTCCTCCTTCTGGAAAAGTCGTATCGGAACGGAGTCATCTCCCCGGATATCAAGCGCACGCTGCTCAACACCCGTCAGGAGCAGGTGGTGCTGGTCGGCCGATCGGCGGGTGCCGCGGAGGAGGTTTTTCTGGCCGCCATCCCCGCCGTCGACGCCGCCCGGCAGGAAGCGGTCAGGGAGATCGAGGAAAAGTCCCCCTCCCGGCGCCCCTTCCGGGCGGAGCTGGAAGAGCTGGTCTCTTTCCTGATCCAGCCCGATCTGGAGTTTGATCCGGGCCAGACCGAAGAGCTTCGGGCGGCGGCGCTCCGGAGCGTTCCGGTCGTCATGACCGCGGTCGAAAAAGGGGACACGATCATCCGGCAGGGGGAGAAGGTGCGGCCGCTTCATGTCCAGAAATTCCGCTCTTATCAGGAAGAGTTCTACCGTCTCCAGCCGCCGATCGCTCTTTTTTATTATATGTTCGGCACCGGCCTCCTGGTTCTTCTCCTCGCCCTGATCACCGCGTATTTCCTGGACCGCTATCACCGGGCGGTCAGCCGGAGCGGCTCGCGGCTGCTCATGATCTGCGCCGTGGTGGTGCTGATCCTGGTCTTTGCCCGCGGGCTCCGCCAGGTCGTCTGGATTCTTCCCCCCGGCCTGATGGAGGGCGTCCGCTTTGTCTCGCCGGTCGCGATCGGGTCCCTGCTCCTCTGTCTCCTGTTCGAGGCGCGGGTGGCGATTTTTTTCCCCCTGATCCTTTCTTTCCTGACCGCGCTGATTCTGGGGGGGGATCTCGGATATATGCTGGTCGGCGTTATCGGGGGGACCGCGGGCGTCGTCGGCCTGAGCGGCGCCCGCCGGCGGATCGATCTGTTCCGGGCGGGGGTGGTGGCGGCGGCGGCCGGGGCCCTGACGGTTGTCGCCCTCGGGATCTCCCGGGGGCTGCCGCCGCTGGTGTTCTTCAGCCAGGGGGCGGGGGCGGCGGCGGCGGGGATCCTCTCCGCTTTTATCGCCCTGGTCGTCCTGGGGCTCTTCGAATGGATTTTCCGGGTCTCATCCGATATCGAGCTTCTGGAGTTGTCCGACCTCAACCACCCCCTTCTCCGGAGGTTGATGGTCTGCGCCCCCGGGACCTACCATCACAGCCTGATGGTGGCCACGCTGGCGGAAGGCGCCGCCGAGGAGGTCGGGGCCAACTCCCTCCTGGCCCGGGCCAGCGCCTACTTTCATGATGTCGGGAAGATCGGCAAGCCGGAGTACTTTTCCGAGAATGAAATCTCGGAGACCAGCCGGCACGATGACTTGATCCCGAGCATGAGCAGCCTGATCCTGATCTCCCACGTCAAGGAGGGGGCGGCCCTGGCCCGCCAGCACAAGCTGGACCGGCGGATTGTCGCCAACATCGAGCAGCATCACGGGACCAGCCGGATCTCTTATTTCTACGACCGGGCCGAGCGGGCCCGGCAGCCGAATGCCGGCGTTCCGGAAGAAAATTATCGCTATCCCGGCCCGAAGCCGGCCAGCCGCGAAGCGGCGATCATCATGCTCGCCGATGCCGCCGAGGCGGCGTCGGTATCGCTCGACCGTCCCACCCCCGCCCGGTTGGAAGCCCTGATCAAGAACATCGTCCGGGAGCGGCTGGTGGACGGCCAGTTTGATGAATGCCGCCTGACCCTGGCCGACCTGAAGATAATTGAAGAAAGTTTTGTCCGCAGCCTCTCCGCCCGGTATCATACCCGCGTCAAGTATCCGGAGGGGAACGGGGAATAGGGAATAGGGAATAGGGAATGGGGAATAGGGAATGGCGCAATCCAATCCCTACTCCCCAAAAACAATGTCCTATACCATCAGAATAATCAACCGGCAACGCCGTCTTAGCCTTGATCGGGGGGGGGTCGAATCATTGGCCGGGTGGGTTCTCGGTCGGGAAGGCCGCCGGGAGGGGGAGGTCAGCCTGGTTTTCCTGAACGACGCCGGCATCCGGGAACTGAACCGGCGCTATCTGGGCCGGGATTATCCAACCGATGTTCTCTCCTTTCCCCAGAATGAGGGCCCGGCTGTTCCGCTCCATCCCTGGTTCCTGGGCGACGTGGTGCTGTCCACCGGGCGGGTGGTCCGCCAGGCCCCGGATCACGGGCAGTCCGCGGAGGACGAGCTCGCTCTCTGCCTGATTCACGGGGTGCTTCATCTCCTCGGTTACCGGGACCGCCCGGCCGGTTGCCGCCGGAAAATGAGCCGGAGAGAAGAACAGCTTCTCCGGGCCTGGAAAAGGAAGAAGCGATGGTCCCTCATAAACTGATCGACAGTTTCAACGCCGCCGTTGAAGGAATCGTCTATGTCCTGAAAACCCAGAGGAACATGAGGATTCACTTCGTCGCCGCGGCCCTGGTCTTGATTTTAAGCATAACCCTGAAGATGGCCGTCTGGGATCTGCTTTTCCTTCTCTCGGCGATCGTCCTGGTCCTTCTGACGGAGATGGTCAACACCGCGATCGAGCTGACAATCGATCTGATCAAGGACACCTACCACCCCCTGGCCCGGGCGGTCAAGGACGTGGGGGCGGGAGCGGTTTTCATTGTCTCCCTCTACGCGGTCTGCGTCGGGTATCTGGTCTTCTTTAAAAAGGGATACCTGCTCGGGCCGCTCACGATCTCGCTCGAGGCGATCCGGGGTTCGGACTGGCATCTCGCCTTCGTCTCCCTGGCCGTGGTCGCCATCCTGACGGTCATCGTCAAGGTCCTTCTCCAGCGGGGAACCCCCTTCCGGGGAGGCCTTCCCAGCGTGCACGCGGCGGCGTCTTTTTCGATCTTTGCCCTCACGGCCCTGATCCCGGAGACGCCGCCGGTCATCGTGGTTCTGGTCTTCTGCCTGGCGTTTCTGGTCGCCCAGTCGCGCATTGCCAGCCGGGTTCACAGCATCTCCGAAGTGGTCTTCGGGGCGCTCTGGGGGATGAGCCTGACGTACGTCCTCTATAAGCTTTTTACGTAATATTTTTTCTTCGAAAAAATAATAAAAGTTACGACCGAAGGGAGCTAATTTACTGCTTCGGAATGTCAATAATTATTAGCCACCAAGACACCAAGGCACCAAGAAAAGCGGGGAAAGGGCAAAATACTCACCTTATTTGCTTTTTTCTTAGTGTCTTGGTGTCTTAGTGGCAAAAGTTGCGAGCGCAGCGAGCTAATTTATAAGGAAGATCATGTGGCCCCGCAGAAAACCAAAGGGATCGTACTGAAGAGTCGTGATTACACGGAGACCAGCAAGCTGGTCAGCATCCTCTCCCCCGACGGGGGTCTTCTCAGGACCCTGGCCAAGGGGTCCCGCCGCCCGGCCAGTCCCCTGCGCGGCAAGCTGGAAGTTTTTAACTACGGCGATCTGATCTTTTATCCCAGCCGGACGAGCGACCTGCACATCCTGGCTCAATTCGATGTCATCGAGCACTTTCCGGCCGCCCGCGCCACGCTGGAGCGGTCGGCACTCTTCCAATATCTTGCCGAGCTGGCCGCTTCCGCCGCCTACGGGGAGGAAAACAGCCGGGAGCTTTTTAAGCTTCTGCTCCATACTCTTCAAAACGCCGCCGTGATCAACGCTATTCCCCCGTCCCGCCTCTGGTTCGAGATCCGCTATCTGAACCTCCTGGGGGTTCTGCCTCCGTTTGACCGTTGTTCCCGGTGCCGAGGAGCGCTGGGGGACGGCGTCCGGTTTTTCCTGCCGGAATTGCACTGGCTCTGCCCCGGTTGCGGACAAAAATACGCCGCCGCCGTCCTCATCGAACCGGGCGTGATGTCCGCCATCCGGTACATTAACAAAAGCGGTCTTGTTCAGGTGGTGAACCTCAGGCTCTCCGAACGGCAGTCTTCCATCGCGGACCGGCTTCTCTGTTATCTCGTTGACAGTACGGTGGATAAAAAGTTAAAGTCCAGGCGATTTCTTGACCAGATTAGTAATAAAGTTTTTACGGAGTAAAAATTTTAAAATGGACTTTCAGACGCTGATATTAACGCTTCATGATTACTGGAATCAGCGGGGCTGTGTCCTGGTGCAGCCGTATGATCTCGAAGTCGGGGCGGGCACGTTCGCGCCGGCTACTTTTTTCGGGGTCCTGGGGCCGGAGCCCCGGCGGACCGCCTATGTCCAGCCCGCCCGCCGTCCCTCCGACGGGAGGTACGGGGAAAACCCGAACCGGCTCTACCAGCATTACCAGTTCCAGGTCATCCTCAAGCCGGCCCCCCCGGACGTCCAGGACGTGTATCTCAAAAGCCTTCTCGGGCTGGGGATCGATCCCCGGGCGCACGACCTCCGCTTTGTCGAGGACGACTGGGAGTCCCCCACGCTGGGCGCCTCCGGCCTGGGCTGGGAGGTGTGGTGCGACGGCCTGGAGATCACCCAGTTCACCTACTTCCAGCAGATGGGCGGTTTTGAGCTGGAGCCGGTCCCGGTCGAGCTGACCTACGGACTGGAACGGATCGCTATGTTCCTGCAGGGCGTGGAGAATGTTTTCGATCTCGAATGGTCCCCCGGGGTCACCTACGGACGGATGCGGAAGAGAGAGGAGTATGAGTTTTCCCGGTACAGCTTCGAGGAGGTCCCGGTGAAGGATTATTGCCGGCGTTTTTCCGAGTACGAGAGCGAGGCGGTAGAAGTGACGGCCAGCGGACTGGCCTGTCCCGCCTACGATCTGACGCTGAAGTGTTCCCATGTCTTCAACCTGCTTGATTCCCGGGGAGCAATCAGCGTCAGCGAGAGAGCGAATTATATCGGCCGGGTCAGAAAGCTGGCCAAAGCCTGTGCGGAACTTTATCTGAAAAAAGAAGAGGAAGATCCGGGAAAATGACGGTGGAAAAGCAAAATTTCCTCCTTGAGATCGGGACCGAAGAACTCCCCGCCGCGTATATACAGCCGGCCCTGGCTCAACTTCGAAAATGGGGGGAGAAATGGGGTCCCCCCTCCGCGGTTATTGTCCGGGGAACCCCCCGGAGATTGTTTTTGTTCATAAAAAATCTTCCCCGGTTTGAAAGCGAGACAGTTTTCGGTCCTCCTCTGGAGCGGGCGAAGGACGAGAACGGTGCCTGGAATAAAAATGCGTCCGGTTTTGCCCGCAGCCAGGGGAAAACGGTTGATGATCTGCGGACGGGCATCAAAAACGGGAAAAAATATCTGAAACTGGAGGTCCGGGTTGACCGGCAACGGGTTTTGCGCGATGAGTCGATCAAACTCCTCAGTTCTCTTGTTTTTCCCAAAACGATGCACTGGGTTCCCGGCAACACCTTCAGCTTCGCCCGTCCCATCCGCTGGCTGGTTTTTCTATGGGGAACGTCCCTGATGGATGTGCAGGTGGCCGGGATACAGTCCGGCCGACAGACCCGCGGCCACCGTTTTTTCGGAGACGACCGTATCCGGCTGTCTTCGGCCGATGAGAAAGCCTACCGGCGCGTGTTACGGAACCAGTATGTACTGGTGGATCCGGCCGAGAGAAGGAAGAAGCTGGTGTCAGGGCTTCTCAAAAAGCAGGAGAAATTCCGGCCGGGGATCGGGGAGGCCGACCTCGATGCCGAACTACTGGACGAAGTCTGCAATCTGGTGGAATATCCCCGGGTAATGGTCGGAGATTTTGACGAGTCTTTTTTAACGATCCCCTCTCAGGTGCTGATCACGGTGATGAAGTCACATCAGCGGTATTTCCCGGTCCGTGATGCCGGCGGACGTTTGCTGCCGAAATTTATTGTCGTCGCCGACGGGCCGTTTAAAAAGACCGGTCCCATCCGGAAGAATAACGAACGGGTTCTGCGGGCCCGTCTTGCCGATGCTGAGTTTTTCTGGAATGAGGATATGAAGCGGTCTCTGGAAGACCGGATTATTGATCTGCCGGGGATGGTATTCCACGCCCGACTCGGCAGTTATTTCGAGAAGGCCTGGAGAATCGAGCGCTTGGCACTGTTTATTGCTGAGCAGTTGGGTTTTTCGAAGAATCAGATTGACGATGTGAGACGAGCTGCACAACTGTGCAAGAGCGATCTCACCACAGCCATGGTGACTGAATTCACTGAACTCCAGGGGACAATGGGAATGGAGTATTCCCGGAAGCAGGGAGAGAAGGAGGAAGTCTCCCGGGCCATATACGAGCATTATCTCCCTCGGTCGGCGGAAGATACGCTGCCGGAAACGAAACCCGGCACAGTTCTGGCACTTGCTGATAAGCTCGATACAGTAGTGGCTTTTCTGAGTATCGGTATCACCCCCTCTGGATCTCAGGATCCCTATGGTTTGAGGCGTCAGGCTCAAGGCATCATCCGCCTTCTGGGGGAGAAAAAACTTTCTCTCCGTTTCGATATATTGGCAGCAAAAGCCGTCGAAGGGCTCAAACTGGAAAATTCAAAGGAGAAAGAAGTAACTCAGCAGGTTCTTGATTTTTTTAAGACCAGGCTGGAGGCATATCTGGAAGCTCGCGATGTGCCGTCCGACGTGGTCCAGGCAGTGCTGACCACAGGGTGGTTCGATATTCAGGATCTCTCCGTTCGGATTAAAATGCTTCAAGACCTTGCGGAGACGAAGATGCTGCTGGCCGCGGCGACGATCGTTGAGCGGACGGCCAATATCATTCGGCCGGCGAAGCTGTCCGGCGCTGAGGAAGTCAGGGAAGACCTCCTCCGGGAGCGGTCCGAACGCGATCTGTACCGGGCCTATGGCGGATCGGTCTCCCGGATCGCGCAGCTGATTGACAGTAAAGACTACCGGGAGGCGACCCGGGAGTACGCGGAAAGCTTCTCCCGGCCGCTGAGCGCCTTTTTCGACCAGGTGATGGTGAACGTGAACGACGAAGATCAGCGGAAAAACCGGATGATCCTTTTAAGCCGGATCAACCGCGTCTACACGGAGAAAGTGGCGGACCTGGCTCTTCTTCAGTTCGAACGGGGGGAGCATATTGTATAATGACAAGAACTGAATGACGGATGACGAAAAAATGACACGAAAGGCAGTAAGCGGTAAACGGTAAGCGGTAAGCGGTAATCAGTGAGCGGTAGCCTGTCCGCTGTTTACTGATCACTGATCACTGATCACCGATTACTGATCACCGATTACTGATCACTGATTACTCGGTGTTTTTTTAACCACCGGTTATCAATCACCGTTTACCGTTTCGGGAGGCTACCATGACCAAGTACGTCTATTTTTTTGGAGGAGGGAAAGCGGAGGGGAAGGCGGCGATGAAGTGGCTGCTCGGCGGCAAGGGCGCCAACCTGGCCGAGATGGCAAACACCGGCCTGCCGGTCCCGCCCGGGTTCACGATCAGCACCGAAGCCTGTGCCTATTATTCATCCCACCGGCACGCCTACCCGGCGGGGATGCTTTCCCAGGTGAAAAAAAACCCGGGGCGATTGGAAAAACTGATGGGCAAGAAGCTCGGCGCTCCCCGTGATCCCCTGCTGGTCTCGGTCCGTTCCGGCGCCGCGTCTTCGATGCCGGGGATGATGGACACCGTCCTCAATCTCGGGATGAATGACCGTTCGGTCCTGGGGTTCATCGAGAAGACCGGCCACGCGCGGACCGGTTGGGACAGCTATCGCCGGTTCATCGACATGTTCGGCGATGTCGTCATGGGCCCGTCCACCGGCCTCACCCACGATGACTTCGAGGTTGTGCTCTCCCGGGTCAAGAAGAAGTATGGCGCCCGGGTCGACACCGACCTCACCGCCGACCAGCTCCGGGAACTGGTCGGCCTCTATGAGAAGGTCTATCAAAAGCGGGTCAGAAAGCCCTTCCCCCAGGACCCGATGGAACAGCTGACCCTGACCATCAACGCCGTCTTCGGCTCCTGGGATTCCGATCGGGCCGTCAAGTACCGGCAGATCAACAAGATCACCGGGCTGAAGGGGACCGCGGTCAATATCCAGGCGATGGTCTTCGGCAACATGGGAGAGACCTCGGGGACCGGGGTCGGCTTCACCCGCAACCCGGCCACCGGCGACCGCCGGCCGATGGGCGAATACCTGATCAACGCCCAGGGCGAGGACGTCGTCGCCGGCATCCGCACCCCCTCCGCCATCGCCGAGATGCCGAAGGAGAAAAATCCGGTCTGGCGGCGGGTCTACCGGGAGTTGATGGCCATCATGAAGAAGCTGGAGGAGCACTACCGCGATGTGCAGGATGTCGAGTTCACCGTCCAGGAGGGTAAACTGTTCATGCTCCAGACCCGGACCGGGAAGAGAACCGGTCTGGCCGCGGTCAAGACGGCCTGCGACATGGTGAGGGAGAAGCTGATCACCCCCCGCCGGGCGATCAGCCGGATCGAGGGCGACCATCTTGCCCAGCTCCTCTTCCCGATCTTCAATCCGAAGGATGAGGCGGCCGCCCGGAAAAAGGGGCTGGACCGGGCTTACGGGCTCCCGGCCGGTCCCGGTGCCGCCGCCGGCCGGGTGGTTTTCACGGCCGGGGAGGCGGAGAGGATATGCGGGCTGGATCCGTCCGCCCGCCTGGTTCTGGTCCGCCGGGAGACCAGCCCGGAGGACGTGGGAGGGATGTGGGCCGCCCAGGGGGTGCTCACCAGCACCGGCGGGATGACCAGCCATGCGGCCGTGGTCGCACGCGGGTGGGGAAAATGCTGCGTGGCCGGGGCGGGCACGGTCACCGTCGATTCCCAAAAGAAGCAGTTCGAGATCGGCGGCATCCTGGTCAGGGAGGGGCAGTACATCAGCCTGAACGGCTCGACCGGCGCCATCTACTGCGACCATCAAAAGGGGGTCGACATCCCGACCACCGCCTCCCCCGTGGTCGCCGCCGTTGTGGATGGGGCCGCCTGGGCCCGGAAACACCCCATCTATAAGATGTACCGGCGGATCAGCGGCTGGGCGGACGAGTTCCGGAAAATGGGGGTGCGGACCAATGCCGACACGCCCCCGGACGCCGCCGCCGCCCGGGCTTTCGGTGCGGAGGGCATCGGCCTCTGCCGGACGGAGCACATGTTCTTCGAGAGCGACCGGATCCTGGCCGTCCGCGAGTTTATCCTGGCGGAAGATGAAGAGAGCCGCCGGAAGGCGATCGGGAAGCTGCTCCCCTACCAGCGTAAGGACTTTGAGGGGATCTTTAAGGCGATGAAGGGCCTCCCGGTCACCATCCGCCTCCTCGATCCTCCCCTCCATGAATTTGTCCCCCACGAGGAAAAAGAACAGAAGGAGGTGGCCAAAGCCCTGGGCGTCCCCCTGCGGAAGGTCGCGGAGCGCGTCCGGGCCCTCCGCGAGATGAACCCGATGCTCGGCCATCGCGGCTGCCGGCTCTCCATCTCCTTTCCGGAGCTCTGCCTGATGCAGACCCGGGCGATCATCGAGGCCGCCTGCGCGATGGCGAAGAAAGGGATGACGGTGCTCCCGGAGATCATGATCCCCCTGGTGGGGACCAGCGAGGAGTTCGATTACCTGGAAGAGATCATCCGGGCCACCGCGGATGAGATCATAAAGCGGAAAAAAGTAAAAGTCACCTACCTGGTGGGGACGATGATTGAAATCCCCCGGGCCTGCCTGGTGGCCGATGCCATCGCCCGGAAAGCCCAGTTTTTCAGCTTTGGCACCAATGACCTGACCCAGATGACGTACGGCTACAGCCGGGATGACGCCGGCGTTTTTCTGCCCGATTACCTGGAGAAAAAAATCCTCCCCGGCGATCCGTTTCAGGCCCTTGACCAGGAAGGGGTCGGCCGGCTGGTCAGGATAGGCATCGAACGCGGCCGTTCGGTGCGGCCGGATCTCAAGGTGGGGATCTGCGGCGAGCACGGCGGGGAGCCGGGTTCGGTCAAGTTCTGCTACCGGGTGGGGATGAACTATGTCAGCTGCTCCCCCTTCCGGGTGCCGATCGCCCGGCTGGCGGCGGCCCAGGCGGCGATCGAGGAGGAAGAGCAAAAGAAGGCAAAAAAATGATCGGGCCGCCGGGTCCCGCCGCCGTCGTTGGGCGGCGGGGCCCCGCTGCCGACCGGGGAGTCAGCATGGCCGACTCGTCCAGCAAGAAAAAAATCTCTCTGTCCGGCGACCGGCAGATCCGGGCCATCCGGATTTACCTCCGGGAAATCGGCGAGATTTCTCTTCTCAGCCGGGAGGAGGAAAAGTGCCTGGCCGGGGAGCTGGCCCGGGGTGACGAGGAGGCCCGCAAGCAGATGATCCGGGCCAACCTGCGGCTGGTGGTGAAGATCGCCAAGAAGTACGAACATCTGGGGCTCCCCCTCCTGGACCTGATCGAGGAGGGGAACCTGGGACTGATCAAGGGGGTCGACCGGTACGATTTGTCCCGGGGCACCAAGCTCAGCACTTATGCTGCCTGGTGGATCAAGCAGTCGATCATGAGGGCCCTGGCCAACAAGGGAAAGATGATTCGCATCCCCGTCTACATGCAGGAGAAGGTAAACACCTTCAGGAAGAACGTCAATCGGCTGAGCCAGCAGCTGGGGCGGCATCCCTCCAACGACGAGATCTCCGAGAAACTGGATTTGACCCTAAGGGAGATCGATCACCTGGAAGAAGTGGCCCGGGTGCCGAGTTCTCTCGACGCCGCCCTCGACCGGAACGGGGCGGGGAAGCTGGCCGATATGATCGAGGACACCGAAACGGTGGCGCCGGACCGGGCGGTCGACACCGCCGATCTCCACCAGGGGCTGCTCTACCTGATTACGGAGCTTCCGGAGCGGGAAAAGGCGATCCTGGAGATGCGTTTCGGCCTGGGGGGCAAGGAGGCCCGGACCCTCTCCGCCATCGGAAAGAAGTTCGGCATCAGCCGGGAGCGGGTCCGCCAGATCATTAACAAGGCTATCCGGAGGCTGCGTCAGATCATCGGGGAGCGTGATCTGGATATGAACGAGTTCAATCGCAACCGTTAATACTTCATCGCCGCGCGGGAGGTTTTCATGAGCAAAGAAGATTTGCGCAACGCTATTCGCGACATACCCGATTTCCCCGAAAAAGGGGTGATCTTCAAGGACATCACCACCCTGCTCAAGGAAGGACGCCTCTTTCGGGAGTCGGTTGATCTGATGGCGGACGGGTTCGCCGGGAAAGGGATCGACCTGGTGGTATGCGTGGAGGCGCGCGGGTTCATTTTCGGGTCCGCCCTCGCCTACAAGCTGGGCGCCGGCGTGGTCCCGGTCCGGAAGGAAGGGAAGCTGCCGCACAAGACCAGGAAGGTCAGCTATTCGCTCGAGTACGGATCCGCCACGGTGGAGATCCACGAGGATGCCGTTGCCCCGGGGAGCCGGGTCCTGATTGTCGACGACCTGCTGGCGACGGGGGGGACGCTGGCGGCGGCGGTCGACCTGGTCCGCCAGCACGGCGGGATCATCGAGGCGGTGGCGGTGCTGATCGAGCTCGATTTCCTGAACGGCCGGGAAAAACTGAAAGACGTTCCGGTGTGGTCCTTGATTCATTATTAAGGTAAGTCAATCCTGTCGGTATTCATATCGGGTTTTATCAATTACTCCTTTTTTCAATTCTCGGGCTACTTATTAGTCGGTCCATAATTGTATGGATGTGTCATTGCGAGGAGCGTAGCGACGAAGCAATCCTAACTCTATGCACAACAAGAGATTGCTTCCCGCCACGCTTTGCTCGCGGCTTCGGCTAACGCTCGCAATGACCACAATCGTTGATGTAAATACTATAATGGTCGGACTAATAACAGTTCCATTCATGCGGATTTCATTACAGGAGATTACAGAATAATGTCTATTTTCAAGGCCTATGACATCCGGGGGGTTGTCCCGGAGGAGATCAACGAGGACATCGCCTACCGGATCGGCAGCGCGTTGGCCCGGTTCCTGAAAGCCCGTTCCATCGTCGCCGGCCGTGACATGAGGATCAGCTCCCCCGACCTCGCCGCCGCCGCCCGGAAGGGGATCCGGGACGTCGGGGCGGACGTGGTCGATATCGGCCTCTGCTCGACCCCGGCCTGCTACTTCGCCGTCGCTCGGGGAGGGTACGGGGGGGCGCTGATGGTGACCGCCTCCCACAACCCTTCCCGTTACAACGGCTTCAAGCTCTGCCGGGAGCAGGCCATCCCCCTCAGCTATGAAACCGGGGTCGAGGAGATCGAGATCCTCTGCGGGCAGGGAAAAACGGCCAGTGCCGTTCGCGCGGGCCGGGAGATCGAGCGGGACATCACGACGGACTACGTCGCCCACATCCTGAACTTCGCCCAGTACATCCGGCCGCTCACGGTCGCCGTCGACGCCGGCAACGGGATGGCGGGGAAGTATCTCCCCCTCATCTTCGAAAAGCTCCCCTGCCGGCTGATCCCCCTCTACCTGGAGCCGGACGGGAGCTTCCCCCACCACGATGCCGATCCACTCCGGGAAAAGAACTTGGCCGACCTGAAAAAGCTGGTGGTGAAGGAGGGCGCCGACCTGGGGGCGGCCTTTGACGGGGACGCTGACCGGGTGGCGTTCGTTGACGAGAAGGGCCGGACCATCGCCAACGACCTGACCACGGCCCTGATCGCCCGGGAGACTCTGGACCGCTGGCCCGGCGCGACGATCATCTACGATCTGCGGTCATCCCGGGTGGTCCCGGAGGAGGTCGAGAAGGCGGGGGGGCGGGCGCTGGAGTCGCGGGTGGGGCACTCCTACATCAAGGAGCATATGCGGGAGCAGAACGCGGTCTTCGGCGGCGAGCTCTCCGGGCATTATTACTTCCGGGAAAACTTCTACGCCGACAACGCCGAGATTGCCCTGATCAAGATCCTCAATTTAATCAGCTCCCGGCAGGAGCCGCTCTCCCGGCTCGTCGCTCCGCTCCGCCGCTACGCCGCCACCGGCGAGATCAACTTCCGGGTCGGGGACAAGGACGCGAAGATCGAGGAGCTGGCGGAAGTGTTCTCCGACGGCGAGGTTTATTTTCTGGACGGCGTCTCCGTCCGCTACCCGGACTGGTGGTTCAATGTCCGCAAGTCCAACACCGAACCGTTCCTGCGCCTCAATCTGGAAGCCCGGACCCCGGAGCTGATGGAAAAATCCAGGGAGAGGGTGGAAGCCGTTATTAGCAGATAAGTGATCGGTAATCAGTAATCAGTAATCGGTGATCGGTTGGCCTGTTCCTGGTGTTTTTTTACCGTTTACTGATAACCGATCACTGATTACTGTCCTAGATGAATGTAATAGAAGCCATTATCCTGGGCGTGGTTCAGGGCCTGAGCGAGTTCCTCCCCGTCTCCAGCTCCGGTCACCTGGTGCTGGCGGAAAAGCTGCTCGGGCTCCCGGAGGAGAATGTCCGCTTCGCGATCATGGTTCACCTGGGAACTCTCCTGGCGGTGATCATCGCCTACCGCGGGCAGGTCCGGAGGCTGCTGGGCGGTCTGTTCCGGGGCAGGGTGCGGTATCGGCACGGCCGCTGGCGGTTTTCAAATCCCGACACCCGTCTGGTCTGCCTCCTGGCTCTTGCCACCATCCCGGCGGCGGTGGCGGGTGCGGCGGTGGGGGGATGGATTAAAGCTCTCTTCTTTCACCCTCTCGCGGTGGGGATCTGCCTGGCGGTGACCGGGCTGGTCCTCTTCGGTCTCCGTTTCGTGCGGGGGAGGGAAGGCGCCCCGACCTTCCGGCGGGCCCTGATCATTGGCCTGGCCCAGGCGGCGGCGATCCTCCCGGGCATCTCCCGCTCGGGCCTGACGATCTCGGCCGGGATCTACTCGGGCCTCGAGCGAACCCGGGCCGCCGATTTCTCCTTTCTCCTCGCGATCCCGGTCATCCTGGGCGCGGGTCTGCTCGAAATCGGGGGTATGGTAACGAACGGCGTCACCCTGTCCGAGGTCGTCTCCCTGCTCGCCGGGAGCGCCGCCGCCGCCGTCTCCGGTTACCTGGCGATCCGGTTTCTTCTGAAGATAATCCAGAAGGGAAAACTCCATTACTTTGCCTACTACTGCTGGCTGGCCGCCCTGGTCGTCATCATCCTCAGTGTCTGAGGGGAGAACCAATGTGGAGTAGTTCACCCCCGGTGAGTTTATCTCACCGGAGTGAAAGTTTGATGGCTAACTCCCGCCCAAAAAATAAAATCGGCCCCTGCCGCTTCACGCGGCAGGGGAGAAAGTTTAAGCGGAATAGCCGATGAACTCATTCACCTGCCACATGAAGTGGCAGGGGTGTAATAGATAATGAGACTAGAACCTTTATTAGAGGTTGCTATTCCTGGTGTTCAACTTTTCGACCGGGGGAAGATCCGGGATATCTTCGCGGCCGGGAAAAATATCCTGGTCGTGACCACCGACCGGGTCTACCTCTTCGAACGGGTCTGGCCTCAGGGGCTGCCCGGTAAGGGGAGGGTACTGACCGCGCTCTCGCTCCGGACGTTCGCGGCCGTCCGCGACCTGGTCCCGAGCTACGTCATCACTGACCGGGCGGAAGACTATCCGCCGCCTTTTAACCGTTTCGCGGACCTCCTGGCCGGCCGGAGCTATCTCACCGGAAAAGTCGCTCCCATACGGGTGGAGTGCGTGGTCCGGGGGTATCTCTACGGGCAGGCCTGGAAAGCCTATCGGGCAGGAGACCGCTCCTGGCTGCCCCCGCTCCCTTCGGGGTTAGAGTTGGCGGCGGAGCTTCCGGGCCCCGTCTTCACTCCGGCCCGGAAGAGCCGGACCGGCCAGGACGAAAACCTGGGACGGCGGGAGCTGGCCGGCCTGACGGGGGAGGGGAGGGCGGAAGAACTGGAGCGGCTCAGTCTCGCGGTCTATGGGAGGATGCGCGGGATCTTCGCGCAAGCCAGGTTAATCCTCGCCGACACCAAGTTCGAGTTCGGCGAGAAAGACGGCCGCCTCCTCCTCATCAACGAAGCCTGCACCCCCGACTGCTCCCGGATTTGGAAGGAGGCGGAGTATCGGTCCGGCCGAATCCAGGATCCCTGGGACAAAGAAATCCTGGAGAACTACCTGGGGGAAAAGGGCTGGCTCCCCGGTAATCCCCCTCTCCATCTTCCCTTCGATGTGTTACAGCGAGCCCGGGAACGGTTCGCCGAACTCGCCTCCCTGATCTGAACAAAGCATATCAATCACAGGATTCGAGGTCACGAAGAGTGCTGCCATTGTACGGGCCGCCTGCACCGCTCAGATCCTCCACATGGCAGGAGGAGAGGTTGTGACAGGTGTTGAACCCGTAATCGGTGGTGCCCTCCCCGTCGACCATGCAGGCGCTCAGATAGTAGCTGGTGGCAAAGCCGCTGAGTATATTGTTGTTGGACTGACAGGCGGCAACGGTGATGCAGCTTGAGAATCCCACCGAGGTGGCGCCGGCCCCGTCCACGACGCAGCTGGAAAGGTTCCGGCAGCTGACGAACCCGGCCGTGCCGCAGTTGTAGGCGGAGCAGTTGGTCAGCCGCGAGGTAGGGACCAGCCCGCTCCCGTAGAAGCCGAAGCCGCCGGCGTTCCGGACCACACAGTTGACGAAGCTCACGTAAGTGGCATTGCTGCTGTACTGAAAACCGTAGCTCAGGCTGTCGACCGAACGGCAGTTCTCGACGGTCGCGTAGGTGTCGTCGATATAAACGGTTCCCCTGGCCGGGGAGGTATCCCCGCCCCCCTGGAACCGCAATTCCTCCAGGTGGCAGTTGGGGCCAGCGACGCTCAGGTAATCGCCGTCACCCGCGAACTGGATGATCGTTGAGTTACTCTCGCCGACGATGTGCTTGATATTGTCGGGGACGTTGATCACCTCGCTCACGGTGTAGGTGCCGGCGGGGATGAAGACGCTGTTGTGTGAAGTGCTCTCCAGCGCCGCCACCAGGTCGGCCCCGTCATTCGGTTTGACCACGTAGTCATAGAGACGCTGCCCGCCCCCTCCGGCGACCGCCGTGTCCGAGGACCCGCCGAAGTAAATCCGGCTTACCCCCCGGATCGCCCACAACCCGGCCGATTTCCGGAAGACCCCGATCTCCGCGATCCCATCGCCGGTGTAGTCGCCGGCGGCGGGAGTGTCCGACGATCCGCCGAAATACACCCGGGTCACCCCCCGGATCGCCCACAGCCCGGCCGTCGGCCGGAAGATGGCGATGTCATCCCGGGAGTCCCCGTCGAAGTCCGCCGGGGGTGCGGCGCCGGCGGCAACGAAAAAGAGGATGGCGGTTGCGGTCAGTATCTGCTTCATCTTCACCTCCTTCCGGCATTCTCTTGGCCGCCGGTGTGAGTTTATCTTGCCGCTTCGGAATTTCAAAAACGGTAACGGTAAGGGTAACGATGCCCGTATCGGTGAGGGTAACGGTAACGGCCGCCTCGGTGGCGTACGTAACCGTAGCCGACAGACGAAACGGGCCGAGTCACCGTAACCGTCACCCAGTTGCGCCGGAGGCGCTAAGTTCCTGTACGGAGAGTGTACAACACTGTCAAAAAATCATGAAATATTTTTTTGATAAATCCGGTATTTTTTATACAGCGTCCCCCCCATCATCTCGGCCGCCCGGATGACCAGGAGGTTGTCCTCCAGCAGCCAGGAGATCTCCGAGTCGATATACCCCAGGTCGCGGGCGGTCCGGGCCGACTCCAGGTAAAGGAGCCCGTCCAGGCCCTTTTTCTGGTACTCCTCCTCGATCCCGGCCATCATCAACCGGACGGCGCTGATCTGCTTCCGCCCGAAAAGGAACCTGATCATCTGGAGCGGTCCCATCCTGCCGTTCATCTTCTTGATGATCTGGTTGTAGTCGGGCAGCACCAGGTAAAAACCGACCGCCTTTCCCCGGTACTCGGCGAAGTAGGCGAACTCGGGGACGACCAGCGGCTTGAGTTCTTTCGCCATCTGCTCGATCTCCGCTTTGGTAATGGGGACGAATCCCCAGTTCTTGCGCCAGGCCCGGTTATAGATGTCCCGGACCAGATCAAGCTCGGCGGAAAAATTTTTCATCCGGATGGTTCTGACGCTCAACCCCTTCTTCTTCAAAACGGCCGCCAGCTTCTCCAGGCGGGGGTTCATCTCCTGCGGGACCGGTATCCGGTAGGCCAGAAGATCTTTCGCTTTTTCCAGTCCGCAGCCCTCCAGGAGTGAATGGTAGTAGGGGAGGGTATAGGGCATCATGAACCGGGGCGGGGAGTCGTACCCCTCCAGGAGCAGCCCGCAGACGGCGTTGGTGGAGGGATTGAGCGGCCCGATCATCTTCTCCATGCCCCGGGCTTTCAGCCAACTCTCGGCGGCGGTGAAGAGGGCCCGGGCCGCCGCCGGGTCGTCGAAGCACTCGAAAAACCCGAAGTAACCGGTCTTCTCCCGGTGGTAGGCGATGAAATCCCGGTCCTCGATCGCCGCGATCCGGCCCGCGGGCTGATCGCCCCGGTAAGCGATGAAAAGGGCGCGGTCGGCGTGTTCCCAGAACGGATTGTGCCGGGGGGAAAAGAGCTTTTTGTCTTCCCGGATCAGGGGGGGGACCCAGTGAGGGCTGTTTCGATAGATGGGCCAGGGAAGGGTGAGGAATTGTTTTAAAGATTTTTTACTATCAACTTCCTTGATTCTGACAGGAGATGCTTCCATGATATAGACTTATAATGAAGAAACCCGAATGACGAAACTCGAAAGAATGACGAAAACAGAATGACGAAACCCACCTGCCAAAACCTCGGCCGGCGGCTCATCGTGCTGGCCTGTTCGCCGCTCCGGCCGCTTTCGGATTTCGGGTTTCGGTATTCGGATTTTAGATCGTCTCGCTTGATCAATATGGGAAAAAAGATATCTGCTCCGGGAGAACGTAGTTACCTAAATAATACCCAGTTCCTTCCCTACTTTCTCAAAGGTCTCGAGGGCGAAGTCAAGCTGCCGGTCGGTGTGGGTGGCCATGAAACTGGTCCGGATCAAGGTCTGATCCGGCGGGACGGCGGGGGGGACGATCGGGTTGACGAAGATTCCGGCGTCGAAGAGAAACTTTCTCATCAGGAACGCCTTCTCGAGATCGCCGATGATCAGGGGAATGATCGGGGTCTCGCTCTCCCCGGTATTGAACCCCCTGCTCCGGAACCCCTTCAGCATCTTCCGGGTGATCTCCCAGAGCCGTTCCCGCCGTTCCGGCTCTTCCTCGATGATATCGAGGCAGGCCATCACCGTCGCCACCGCCGCCGGAGGGAGGCTGGCGCTGAAGATCAGGGGGCGGGAGAAATGCTTCAGGTAGTGGATCACCGATTCGCTCCCCGCCACGCAACCCCCGATTGAGGCCAGCGATTTGGAGAAGGTTGTCATGATCAGGTCAACCTCATTCTCCAGCCCGAAGTGTTCCGCCGTTCCCCGCCCGGTTTTCCCCAGAACCCCGACCGAATGGGCGTCATCAACCAGGACCCGGGCGCCGTATTCCCGGGCCAGTTCGACGATCTCCGGGAGACGGGCGATGTCCCCCTCCATGCTGAAGATCCCGTCGATCACGATCAGTTTTCCGTTATCGGCGCCGCGGGAGAGGATCCGCTCCAGATCGTTCATGTCGTTATGGCTGAACTTTTTTATCTTCCCGAAGGCCAGGCGGGTGCCGTCGATGATGCTGGCGTGGTCGAGGCGGTCGATCAGAACGGTGTCGTTCTTGCCGACCAGCGCGGAGATGGTTCCGAGGTTGGTTTGAAAGCCGGTCGAATAGACCAGGGCGGCTTCCTTCCGGAAAAAGACGGCCAGCTTTTCCTCGAGTTCACGGTGGATATCAAGAGTGCCGTTCAGAAAGCGGGAACCGGCGCAGCCGGTGCCGTATTTCTCCAGCGCCGCGGCGGCGGCGGCCTTTACCCTCGGGTGGCAGGTCAAACCCAGGTAACTGTTGGAGCCGAGCATCAGGATTTTGCGCCCCTCGATCATGACCTCGGTCTCCTGGGCGGAGGATATCTCGGTGAAGTAAGGATAAATCCCCATGGCCATGATCTCCCTGGCCCGGGTGAACTCGCTGCATTTGGTAAATAGATCGGCCATAAAATTTTACTCCGTAAAATTTTAACGCGAATTTAGTCTGAACGAATTTATAACCATCCCTTGGTCCGGTACCAGTCGACGGTCTCCCGGAGACCCCGGTTCAGGTCGTACCGGGGGTTGAATCCCAGTTCCTTCCGGGCCCGGCTGATGTTGCATACCCAGTAGTTGTGGCTCATCTCCCCGATTTTGTCCAGATAAAAAGCGGCCGGCGACCGGGGGAAAAGACCGGCCAGCAGCCGAACCCCCGCCCGGGCCGGTTCCCAGGGCACGGTCAGAGAGAACGATTTCTTCCCCAGGACGGCGGCCAGCAGGTCAAATGTTTCTCTCCAGGAATATTTGTTGCCATCCCCGATGAAGTAGGCGCGGAACTCCGGCGTCGAATTCTCGGCTGCCCGGAGGATCGCGTCCACCAGGTCGGCGACGTGGACGGCGCTGAAGATGTTGTCCGCCCGACCCGGCCGGAACCGCACCCCCCACCGGGCCAGCTTGATCACCTGCAGCGTCTCCGCGTCCCGGGGTCCGTACACGGCGGCCGGGCGGAGTACGGCGATCGGCAGCCGGTCGCTGAAACGCTCCGCTTCCCGCTCGGCCGCCAGCTTGCTCTCCCCGTAGAGACTGACCGGCCGGGCCTCTTCTTCCTCGGTCAGGGGATGCCCGTCGGGACTCGGCCCGGCGGCGGAGAGGCTGCTCACGTAAATGAACTGCCGCAGGTCTCCCGCCCGCTCGGCGGCGGCTTCCAGCAGGTTTTTCGTCCCCAGCCAGTTGGTCCGGAAATACTCGTCCCGGCTCCTGGCCTTGATCCGGCCGGCCAGGTGAAAGATCGCGGCGACCCCCCCGAGGCTTTTCTCCAGGGACCCCTTCTCCGTGAGATCCCCGACCGCCAGTTCCAGACCCCTCCGGTCCAGCCGCTCCCGGGAGCTGGTCTCTCTGACCAAAGCCCGGACTTCCCATCCTTCCCGAAGGAGAGCTTCGATCAGGTGGCTTCCGATGAAACCGGATCCCCCCGTGACCAGCGCTTTGTTGTTTTTACTCATTGTCATTGATCAGCAATTCTGTTCCGAATCTGCCTGCTGTCGGGCAGATCGGGATAGAAGGTAGTACAAAAGCCGCCGCCGATCAAGGCAAAACGCTCTTGAGAACCGGGAATGACGGCAGTTTGCTCTTGCTCTTGCATCCGGTCCGCTGATATGGTATGGGTGAAGGTTTGGAATAATCTATTTTTCGGACGAGGAAATAATTTTTGCGGAGTAAAAACTGCAGTGAAAATAGTCCTGTTCGCCGCCATTTTCATCGTGATCGGCCAGGCTGATTACATTGAAGTGTCCCCGGAGCGTCTCAGCAAGGACCCGGAGGAGTATATCGGCGTCCCGATCAAGTTCAAATGCCGTTTCCTCAAGGAGGATCCCACCTGGCTGAACGACGCCGATGTGCCCCGCCCGGCGGAAAAGTACGTCGGTTTCGTCGTGGAGGCCGGCGGCCGGATCTTCGCCCAGCTGTTCTTTCCCCGGGAGAGGGCCAAGGACCTGAAACGCTTCGCGAGCAAGGACCGGTTGATCATCTATGGCACGGTGTTCAGCGCCCGGTTTGACTTTCCCTGGATAGACGTGGACAAGATCTCCGAGGGCTGGGTCATCGGCGAGGAGCCCGAGCAGGTGAAGGATGAACGGATCAAGATGGCCCGGGAGTATGAGGATTTTTTAAAGGCCCGGAGCCGTATCCTGGAGGAGCTCGAGCTGGACGACGTCAGGGACATTTACAGCAAGCAGGAAGCGCTGATCGAACTCTTGCGGGATAAAAAGATTTTTACCGCCGAGGAGTTCGAACGGTATCTCTCCCGGCAGAAAGTGAAGCCCACCCCGGTCCCGGACTGGGAGTTGATTCTCCAGCGGGAAGAGCAATAACCTGGATTATTCATACATCGGGGTAATGGTATCAGTTCCCAGCCCGTATGAATACCGACGTCTTCAGTTTTATCCTCGACTCCAGGCGTTCCGGCGAAGCGGTGGTTCTGGCGACTGTGGTCGGCAGCCGGGGATCGGTGCCGGCGGCGGCGGGAAGCAGGATGGCGGTGACGGCGTCGGCGACGGCGGGCACTGTCGGCGGTGGCGCCCTTGAGGCCCGGGTGATCGAGGAGGCTCGGAAGGCATTGACCGACAGAAAGTCATGGCTCCTTCATTTCAGCCTCGACGACAGCGAGGCTGCCGATCTGGGAATGATCTGCGGCGGTGAGCAGGAAGTTTTCCTGGACGTTATCGAACCGTCCCCCCGTCTCCTGATCTTCGGGGGCGGCCACGTCGGGCGGGCTTTGGCGCGCGTGGCCGCCGCCGCCGGGTTTCCGGTCTCGGTTGTTGATGACCGGGACGAGTTTGTCGATCCCGCCCATTTCCCGGCCGGCTGCAGCCTGATCAGGATGCCGTTTGACGGGAACTGGGAGGGACTGGGGATATCCGCCGAGACCATGATCGTGATCCTCACCCGCGGGCACGCCTTTGACCGCCTCTGCCTGAAAAAGGCCGTCTCCACGGCCGCCCGTTACATCGGGATGATCGGGAGCCGGCGGAAGGTGGCCGAAACCCTGGCCGCCCTGGAAAAGGACGGCATCCCGGTGAAAGACGACGAGCGGGTGTACGCCCCGGTCGGCCTCGACCTGGGGGGGAGCTCCCCGGAAGAGATCGCGGTCAGCATTCTGGCGGAGATTGTCGCGGTCCGGTACGGAGGGACCGGCCGGCACCTGAGGGAGCCGGTGAAAAATTTTTGATAAGTGGCATGAAATAACGCACCTTTTTATACTTTTTACAGGTAAAAAGTAGCGAAGCTCAAATCCATGACGGCGTTCAAATATATCGGCAAAAGAGTGCCCCGGATCGACGCCCGCGATAAGGTGACCGGGAAGACTGTCTACTCCACCGATCTCTTCCCGGAAGGCATGCTCCGGGCCCGGGTTCTCCGGAGCGGTCTTCCCCATGCCCGGATCCGCAAGCTCGACGTCTCCCGGGCCCGAAAACTCCCCGGGGTGGAGGCGGTCCTCACCCACGAAGACATCCCCGGCCACAACGGCTTCGGGATCGTGACACCCAACTGGCCGGTTCTCTGCGTGGACCGGGTCCGCTACCGCGGCGACGCCCTGGCCCTGGTCGCGGCCGTTGACGAAGAGACGGCGGAAGAGGCGCTCTCCCTGATCGAGGTGGAGTACGAACCGCTTCCGGTCATCGAAACCCCGGAAGAGGCGCTCCGGCCGGACGCCTTTCAAATCCACGAGGGCGGGAACATCCAGCACTCCATGGACATCCCCCCCAAGGGAGACGTGGAGAAGGGGCTCGGGGAGTCGGACATCGTCCTGGAGCAGACCTACCGCACCCAGTTCATGGAGCACGCCTACCTGGAGACGGAGGGTGGCGTGGCCGTGTATGATGAAGAGGAGGGGGTGATCACGGTTTGGTGCGGGGATCAGTACGCTTTCCGGGACCAGCTCCAGATCGCCCGCTCTCTCGACTGGGACCCGCTGAAGATCAGGGTGATCGGCTCCCCGACCGGAGGGGGTTTCGGGGGCAAGGACGAGATCAGCGTCCAGATTCACCTGGCCCTGCTCGCCTACCGCACCCGGAAGCCGGTCCGCCTTCACTGGAGCCGGGAGGAATCGATCGTGGCCGGCCCCAAGCGCCACGCCATGACATCCACCTTCCGGATCGGCGCCGGCAAGGACGGCCGGCTGCGGGCGATCGACGTCCGGGTGGTCTCCAACACCGGCGCCTACGATACCATCTCCGGGCCGATCCTGAACCTGGCCCTGGAATCGTCCCCGGGTCCCTACAAGTATCCCCATTCCCGTTTCCGGGGCGTCGGCGTCTATACCAATAACGCCATGGGCGGCGAATTCCGGGGTTTCGGGGCCCCCCAGGTGGTCTTCGGACTGGAGCAGGAGCTGGACAAGCTGGCCCGGCGGCTGAAGATGGATCCGATCGACCTGCGCCTCCTGAATGCCGTCGAGCAGGGCGATGTCTCGGCCATCGGACACCGGCTCCAGACCAGCACCGGCATCAAGGACACCCTGGAAGCCGCCCGCCGGACCGGCCTCTGGCAGAACCGGGAGCGGATCAAGGCCGAGCTGGCAGCCGCCGGCCGGCAGAAGAAATACGGGGTGGGGGTCGCGTCCGAATGGCACGCCGTCGGGCTGGGGGTGGGTCTGCCGGACTTCGCGAATGTCGTGATCGAGATCGGCGAGGGGGGGGCGATCACCCTCCGGACCGGAGCGATCGAGATCGGGCAGGGGAACCTGACCGCCTATGCCCAGATCCTGGCGGAGGCCCTGGAATGCGACATCGGGAAGATCAGGGTCGTGCACGGCGACACCTTTGAGACCCCCGACTCGGGATCGGTGACCGCCTCCCGGTCCGTCCTCATCAACGGCAATGCCATCCTCGACGGGGTGAAGCGCTTGGAATCGATGCTGGTGGAGATCGCCTCCCGGAAGCTCGGCCTTCCGGAAGAAGATCTTGAATACGCGGCCGGCCGGGTCTCTTCCCGCCGTTCGCCCGGCCCCGCCCTGACGCTCGAAGAACTGGCCGGCCCTGCCGCCTCCGCGGGCTCCCCGCTCACGGTCACGGGCGCCGCCGTCTTTGCCGTCTCCGACCGGGACTTTGGCGACGGGCTCCCCCACAATTACTATACCTACATCACCCAGATCGCCCTGGTCGGCGTGGATACCGGCACCGGCGAGGTCGAAGTCGTGAAGGTAATCTCCTGCCCGGAGATGGGCCGGGCCATCAACGTGGCGGGGGTGGAGGGGCAGTGCGAGGGAGGGGTGGTGATGGGGATCGGCTACACGCTTTTTGAGAACGTGGTGGTGGAGAAGGGAGAATTTAAAACAACCGGATTCTCCACCTACATCCTTCCCACCGCTCTCGACGTCCCCGAACAGGAAACGGTGATCGTGGAGAAGCCGGAGAAGAGCGGGCCTTACGGGGCCAAGGGGGTGGGCGAGGCCCCGACGGTCCCGGTCACCCCGGCCATCGTCAACGCGATTCACGACGCGGTCGGCATCCGCTTTGCAAAACTGCCCATCACCCCGGAGGATGTAGTCGAGAAATTAGGCGGGTAGGGGCGAGCCCCCTTTTCGCTTTCTTGGACAGGACGATTAAGGGAAAAATACGGCATAATTAGACCCTGTTCGAAAATGTTTTCGAGCAGGAAATCCTAAATTCTACTATCGAAATCCTAAATAAATCCAAAATCCAAATGACCAAATATCCAAATATCGCGATGCTTGGCGAAAGTGTTTTGAATTTGTGATTTTGGTCATTTGAGATTATTTAGGATTTAGTATTTTCCGCCAGAGGCGGATCAGCCTTTGGCTGAAGATATTAGGATTTGAGAGCTTATGAGCTTTTCGAGTAAGCTCTAATTAATCATGTAGGGGCGAACCCCCGTGTTCGCCCGATCGGAATCATCACATTGCCATGGATGAGGTCACCATACAGTTTCAACTGAACGGGGAAGAAGTCAGCGTTACCGCGCCGCCCTTCTTCACCCTCCTCCGGCTGCTCCGGGAACGGCTCGGCCTGACCGGGGCCAAGCCCGGCTGCGAGCGGGGGGAGTGCGGGGCCTGCACCGTTCTTCTCGACGGGGAGCCGGTCGCCTCCTGCCTGGTCCTCGCTCCCCAGGTGGAAGGGAGGGCGGTCGAGACGATTGAGGGGATTTCCGACGGGGAACGTCTTCATCCGCTCCAGGAAGCCTTCATTGAGGAGAGCGCGGTTCAGTGTGGCTACTGCATACCGGGGATGATCATGTCCGCCAAAGCGCTTCTGGACCGGAACCTCAACCCCGCCCGGGACGAGATCAAGCGGGCCTTATCGGGGAACCTCTGCCGCTGCACCGGCTACACCAAGATCATCCAGGCGGTGGAGGCGGCCGCCGCGAAGATCAGGGATCAGGGAGGAGGGGCGGCGTGACCATGCGATTCGATTATCTTCGGGCCGGGAGCGTCGAAGAGGCCCTGGAGCTGCTGCGGGAGAACGATGGGGACTGCCGGGTCCTGGCGGGGGGGACCGATCTGCTGGTGATGATCCAGGAAAAGCTTGTCTCCCCCCGGGCCGTGCTTGACATCAGCGGCCTGGAGGAGCTGAAAGGGATAGAAGAGAGCGGCGGCCGGATCCGGGTGGGGGCGCTGGCTTCCCACGCCCGGATCGCCGGTTCCGCGGTGCTGGAGAAGAAGGCGGCTCCCCTGGTCCAAAGCTGCGCCGAGGTCGGCTCTCCCCAGATCCGCGCCCTCGGCACCATCGGGGGCAACCTGGTGATGGCGTCCCCCTCGGGGGATGCCATCCCCGCGCTCTTTGTCCTGGGAGCGTCGGTCATTCTGAAAAGCAGCCGGGGGGAACGCGCGGTTCCGATCGAGGAGTTTTTTACGGGGGTGAAGAGGTCTGTCCGCCGTCCGGATGAGCTTTTGACCGCCGTTGTCTTCCCGGCGCCGGCACCGTCGGATCGCGGCTTTTTCAAGAAGCTGGGGCAGCGGAAAGCCCTCGCCATCTCCAAGGTCTCGACCGCCGCGCTCCTCTCCTTCCGGGGGGGGGGTGTCGAAAAGATCCGGGTCGCCCTGGGTGCGGTCGCTCCCACCGTCATCCGCGCTCCCCGGACCGAGTCGTTCCTCGCCGGTCATAAGCTCACGGCGGACCCGATCGAAGAGGCCGCCCGGATCTGCGCGGAGGAGTCCCGGGCCATTACCGACCTTCGTTCCAGCGCGGTTTACCGGAACCGGATGGCCGGCCTCCTCCTGGCCCGCGGGCTGGAAGAACTGGTGGAAGAGAACTGAGCGGCTTGCGCCCCCGAGTATTTTTTTATCATCCGACCGATCGGTCCGATCCGACCGATCCCAAAAGCACTATGATGGCGGGAAATAAAATAAAACGCCCGGTCTACGCCATCATCCTGGCGGCCGGGGAGTCCCGCCGCTGCGCCCCCCGGAACAAGCTCCTTCTTCCCTTCGGCGGAAAAACCATCCTGGAAACGTCGGTCCGGAACGTTCTCGCGTCCCGGGTCGTCGGCGTGGTTGTGATTCTCGGCCACCAGGCGGACGTTGCCGCCGGCCTCCTGCGGGGACTGTCCTGCCGGATGGTCGTCAATCCCGATTATCCCTCCGGGATGGGGAGCTCGGTGATCGCGGGGATCGACTACTGGCACAGCCTCGACGACCTTGCTTCCGATGCCGGCTTCCTCTTTGCCCTGGGTGACCAGCCCTGTATCCCCCCCGCCGTCATCGACGAGGTAATCCGGACTTACCGGGAGAAGGGGGCACAAATCGTGGTCCCCGTCTGTAATGGGCGGAGAGGGCACCCCTCGATCTTTCACCGGCAGTACGCTGACGAGATCCGGGAGGTGGCCGGCAGGTGGGGCGCCCGCGAGGTCTTGCGCCGCCACCCGGACGACATTGTCAGCGTGGAGGTCGCCTCGGAGGCGGTCCTCCTCGACATCGACACTCCGGATGATTACACCGGTATGGTCAACCAATTTCCTGAAGCGACCGGCTAAACCCCGTCTCCTCTTTCCTCAGACCCCTGCCGCTTACGCGGCAGGTGAATCAGTTCACAAGCTATTCGCGCCGTCTCCTTTTTCTTCAGACCCCCGCGGCTTCATGCCGCGGGTGAATCAGTTCACAAG